>JBJFHP010000223.1:0-7071 GCA_051893715.1 Oscillospiraceae bacterium | reverse complement strand
GCTCTTCAGGAGCTCAAGGACGTTATGAACAAGAAGAGAGTGTTCATCGTAACCGACTCCTTCCTGTACAAGAACGGCTACACCAAGTGCATTACCGACAAGCTCGACCAGATGGGCATTACACATACCACATTCTCCAACGTTGCTCCCGATCCCTCGCTTGCTTCCGCTAAGGAGGGCGCAGAGGCTATGCGCCAGTTCGAACCCGACTGCATCATCGCTGTCGGCGGCGGCTCCGCAATGGACGCAGGCAAGATCATGTGGGTACTTTACGAGCACCCCGAGGCTGACTTCATGGATATGGCAATGCGCTTCATGGATATCCGCAAGAGAGTTTACACATTCCCGAAGATGGGTGAGAAGGCTTACTTCATTGCTGTTCCTACCTCCGCAGGTACAGGCTCCGAGGTTACTCCCTTCGCGGTAATCACCGATCAGGATACCGGCGTTAAGTACCCGCTGGCTGACTACGAGCTGCTTCCTAAAATGGCTATCGTTGACGCTGACATGATGATGAGCGGCCCGAGAGGTCTGACCTCCGCTTCCGGTATCGACGCTGTAACACATGACCTCGAGGCAATTGCTTCCATCATGGCTACCGACTACACCGACGGTCTTGCAAAGCAGTCGCTCAAGATGATATTCGATTATCTGCCCGCTGCATACGACAGCGCAGCTCCCGACGCTCCCAACGATCCCGTTGCGCGCGAGAAGATGGCTAACGCTGCCACAATGGCAGGTATGGCGTTCGCGAACGCATTCCTCGGCGTATGCCACTCCATGGCTCACAAGCTCGGTGCGTTCCACCACCTGCCCCACGGCGTTGCAAACGCGCTGCTTATTGACGAGGTTATCCGCTTCAACTCCTCCGAGGCTCCCACCAAGATGGGTACATTCTCTCAGTATGACCACCCCCACACCCTCGCTCGCTACGCAGAGGTTGCTGAGTACCTCGGTATCAAGGGCAAGACCGACGCCGACAAGGTTGAGGGTCTTATCACCAAGATCGACGAGCTCAAGGAGAAGATCGGTATCAAGAAGACTATCAGGGACTACGGAATTGACGAGAAGGACTTCCTTGACAGACTCGACGCAATGGTTGAGCAGGCATTCGACGATCAGTGCACGGGCGCTAACCCGAGATACCCGCTGATGAGCGAGATCAAGCAGATGTACCTCAACGCATACTACGGCAACACCACTAAGCTGGTTTGATACGGTTGCCGACCGATAAGTTACGAGCCGATTTCGGTAAGTATAGTTTTTTACGGCGGACTGAATTGATTTTTGGTCCGCTGTTTACTAAGAAAACGCCGATATAATCAAATTTGCCCCGTTAAAACGCGCATACTCACGCGGCTGAATTTGATACGCTTCGCTTCGATCGGCGTGTCCTTAGATGATACCGCTCGGAAATAATTGACGGCGCCGCGAAAAAGCCGCCGTCGGTGGAAATACACTCTCAGGAGGAAAAAGCTATGTCCGACAGAATTATTGCAGTAAGAACCGGCAAGACCATTTACCGCGAGGGCAACACTGCCGTCAAGGTATTCGACTCAGATTACGCAAAGCCTGACGTACTCAACGAAGCGCTCAATCAGGCGCGCGTTGAAACCATCGGAATAAATGTACCCAAGGTCATCGAGGTCAAGACCATCGACGGCAAGTGGGCTATCGTTTCCGAGTTCATAGCAGGCAAGACCCTCGCACAGCTCATGCAGGAAAATCCCGACAAGAAGGACGAGTATCTTGAGATGTTCGTTGATCTCCAGATACAGGTGCACTCTGCAAAGTGCCCGCTTCTGAACAAGCTCAAGGACAAGATGAACCGCAAGATATGCGAGGCTGACCTTGACGCGACAACGCGCTACGAGCTCCACACACGCCTTGAGAGTATGCCCAAGCACAACAAGGTATGCCACGGCGACTTCAACCCCTCGAACATAATCATCACCGAGGACGGCACGCCCTATATCCTCGACTGGTCGCACGTTACGCAGGGCAACGCTTCCGCGGACGTTGCGAGAACATACCTTCTGTTCTGGCTCAACGGCGACATCGACGGTGCAGAAAAGTACCTTAACCTTTTCAGCAAGAAGAGCGATACCGCAAAGCAGTACATTCAGAAGTGGCTGCCCATCGTCGCTGCTTCGCAGTCCGTAAAGGGCAGGAAAGAGGAGCGCGAGTTCCTGCTTTCATGGGTAAATGTTGTTGACTACGAGTAATAATTGATTTGCCGGTCGGCGGCGAATGTTTGACCGCTGACCGGTTTTTTATGACATGGAGGGTTATTTTATGAAAGTTACTGTTTGTATCGGAAGTTCCTGCCACCTCAAGGGCTCTCGCCAGATCGTAGAGGGGCTTCAGCGCCTTATCGCGGAAAACGACCTCAAGGAAAAGGTTGAGCTCGGAGGAACGTTCTGCATGGGCAACTGCCAGAACGGCGTATGCGTTACCGTTGACGGGAACAATTTCTCGGTTTCTCCCGATACCGTTGAGGACTTTTTCAAGACAGAGATACTTTATAAGGCAAGATGACAGAGCCTGCCGCGCCGTGCGAATGTTCGGTGCGGCTGTCGGGCGTCTGCCGCTGTGCCGATGACCGTCTGACCGCATGGGAACCGGCATTTCTGCCGTTGTCGGACGGTCGGGCGGTCGTTGGTATTTTTTGATGATTTGAGGAGTTTTGATATGACGGAGTTCTTAAAGCTCAAGAAGTCGAATTGCAAGAACTGCTATAAGTGTATCAGGCACTGCCCCGTGAAATCGATAAGATTTTCGGGAAATCAGGCGAATATCGTCGGTGATGAGTGCATACTGTGCGGTCAGTGCTTCGTTGTCTGCCCGCAGGACGCAAAGGAGATCGCCGACAGCACCGAGCAGGTTAAGTATATGCTGAAGGGCGACGCACCCGTTTTTGTAAGCGTTGCGCCGTCGTTTGTCGCGAATTATGACGGCGTTGGTATCGAGTCGCTCGAAAAGGCGCTGAAGAAGCTCGGCTTCGCGGGCGCGGAGGAAACGGCTGTCGGCGCTACGATAGTAAAGACGGAGTACGAGCGCATGATAAGGGAGGATAAGCGCGATATAATCATCTCCTCCTGCTGCAATTCCGTAAACCTGCTTATTCAGAAGTATTATCCCGAGGCTCTGCCTTACCTCGCGGACGTGCTTTCGCCTATGCAGGCGCACTGCCGCGATATAAAGAAGCGTCACCCCGGCGCAAAGACCGTATTCATCGGTCCGTGCGTCGCAAAGAAGGAGGAAGCGGCGCGCTATGCCGATTTCACCGACGCGGTAATGACGTTTGAGGAGCTCACCGATTGGTTCAATGAGGAGGGCATTACTCCCGAGCGCTGCATCGACAGCAACGAGCGCAGCCGCGCGCGGCTTTTCCCGACAACGGGGGGAATACTGCGCACAATGGCTGAGCGCGACCCGAATTATACATATGTTGCGTTCGACGGCGTTGAAAACTGCAAGGCGGCTCTTGAGGATATCCTCGCGGGAAATATGCATAATGTTTTCGTGGAGATGTCCGCGTGCGCGGGAAGCTGCGCGGGCGGCCCCGTTATGGAGAAATACCGCAATTCGCCGATAAGGAACACCGTTGCGATAAAGAAGTACGCGGGCGCGGAGGATTTCGATGTAGCCCAGCCCGACAAGGCGGAGCTGCACAAGCATATGGATTACCTCGGGACGCATTCCACCGTTCCCACCGAAACGGAGATAAACGCTATCCTCCGCCGCATGGGCAAGGTGCGCAAGGAACAGGAGCTCAACTGCGGAAGCTGCGGCTACAACACCTGCCGCGAAAAGGCTATTGCTATTTATAACGGAAAAGCGGACATTTCGATGTGCCTGCCGTTCCTCAAGGACAAGGCGGAAAGCTTCTCCGACAATATCATAAACAACACGCCGAACGCGATAATCGTGCTCAACGAAAACCTCGAGGTGCAGCAGGTGAACAAGGCTGCGCTTCAGCTGATGAACATTGCGCACGCGTCCGATGTAATGGGCGAGCAGGTCATAAGGATACTTGACCCCACGGTATTCATCGAGGTCATGAACAGCCTGCGCAACGTGCGCGACGAAAGGATATATCTTGCCGAGTATGACAAGTATGTCGAGCAGACCGTCATTTACGACGCGGAATACCGCATTCTCATCTGCCTCATGCGCGACGTCACCGCCGAGGAAAAGGCGCGCGAGCGCAAGGAAACGCTTAGCAGGACGACCGCCGACGTTGCCGACAAGGTGGTTGAAAATCAGATGAGGATCGTTCAGGAGATAGCTTCGCTGCTGGGTGAAACTGCCGCCGAAACAAAGGTGGCTCTGATGAAGCTGAAGGAGTCGATCGCCGATGAATAATCTCTGTGCCGATATCGGGTGGAAAAGCCTTATAAAACACGGCGAGCAGCTCTGCGGAGATCATATCGACATAATAGATATGGGGGACAATTCCTCGGTAGTCGTTCTTGCGGACGGTCTTGGAAGCGGCGTCAAGGCGAGCATTCTGTCAACGCTGACATCTAAGATCATCGCGACGATGACCTCGCAGGGAATAGCCCTTGAGGAATGCGTCCGCACCATCGCGGCGACGCTCCCGATATGCAAGGTGCGCGGGGTCGCATATTCCACCTTTACCATTATCCGACTTATCCAAAACGAGGAAGCGGAGATAATCTGCTACGACAACCCCGATGTCATCATGTACCGCAACGGGAAATATATGGATATTCCCATGAAGGACATGAATATCGACGGGAAGATAATACACAAGTCGCGCATAAAATTGCAGGAAAACGATATTTTCATTGCCATGAGCGACGGGTGCATACACGCGGGCGTTGGAATGTCGCTGAATTTCGGGTGGGAGCGCAAGGACATCGCGGAGTTCATGGAAACCCTGACCGAGGTAGGCTTTACCGCGAAAACGCTCTCAACGGTGCTGACCGATCAGTGCCTCAAGCTTTACGGCGGGAAGCCGGGCGATGACACGACAGCCTGCACCGTAAGGATACGCCGCCGCCAGCCGGTAAATCTCATGATAGGTCCGCCCTCCGACAGAAACGACTGCAGCAAGATGGTGTCGCTGTTCCTCTCCAAGGAGGGAAAGCGCATAGTGTGCGGCGGAACGACCTCGTCAATAGTTGCCGATTATCTGAAAAAGCCGATAATTCCCTGCCTTAATTACTTTGACGACGAAATACCCCCGACTGCTACGATAGAGGGAATTGACCTTGTGACGGAGGGCGTTATCACGATAAACCGCGTGAACGAATACGCCAAGGACTATCTCGCGAGCAACGAGAGCTACAAGCAGTGGAGCTACAAGCAGGACGGAGCGGCGCTCATTGCGCGAATGCTTTTCGAGGACGCAACGGACATAAATTTCTATGTCGGCAGGGCGATAAATCCCGCTCACCAGAATCCCGATCTTCCCATAAATTTCAACATTAAAATGCAGCTTGTAAACGAGCTGTCGGAGAGCCTCAGGAAGATGGGCAAGAAGATAAAGGTAAGCTATTTCTGAGCGAAAGGAAACAATATGCAGAACAAGATTTATAAATTCGATACCAAGGTGCAGTATCTGAAATACAAGGTGCTGCGCGAGGTCGCGCGTCAGGCATGGAACGGCACGCTGCTTGAAAACGCTATCGATATCCCGAAGATAATCGTTCCCGGTAAGGTGCCGACAATGCGCTGCTGCGTATACAAGGAGCGCGCGATACTCGGCGAGCGCGTTAAGATAGCGATGGGCGGCGACAAGTCCAACCCCAACGTTATCGAGGTCATTGAAACCGCCTGCGACGAATGCCCGATGGGCGGCTACGAGGTCACCAACGCCTGCCGCGGCTGTCTTGCGCACCGCTGCGAGGACGCCTGCAAGCGCGGCGCAATTTCCTTTGACCACAATCAGAAAGCTATTATCGACAAGAGCAAGTGCGTTGAGTGCGGAATGTGCGCAAAGGTTTGCCCCTACACCGCGATAATGAACTTCAAGCGCCCCTGCGTCAGCGCCTGCAAGGTCAAGGCTATTTCCATGAACGAGGACAAGGCGGCTCAGATTGACAACAACAAGTGCATTTCCTGCGGCGCCTGCGTATACCAGTGCCCGTTCGGCGCGATAACCGACAAGTCCTTCATCATCAACGTTATAGATATGCTCCAGAAGAGCGAGAAAAACAGCAAGTACAAGGTTTACGCGCTCATTGCCCCCGCGATAGGCAGCCAGTTCTCCTATGCAAAGCTCGGGCAGGTCATCAAGGGGATAAAGGAGCTTGGTTTCTACACTGTCGTCGAGGCTGCGCTCGGCGCGGATATGGTTGCGTTTGCGGAGAGCAAGGAGCTTGCCGAAAACGGCGACTACCTCACAAGCAGCTGCTGCCCCGCGTTCGTTGATTACATCAACAAGAATTTCCCCGACATCGTTCCCCACGTTTCGCACAATCTCTCGCCCATGGCGACAATTGCGAAATACATAAAGTCCACCGACCCCGATTGCAAGATAGTATTTATGGGACCCTGCACCGCGAAGAAGATGGAGTTCCAGAAAGAGAGCGTCCGTCCGTATGTTGACAGTGTTATCACCTTTGAGGAGCTTCAGGCGCTGTTTGACAGCAGGGACATCGATATCCGCACGCTTGATGAGGATATACTCGACAATGCAAGCTATTACGGGCGAATATTCGCGCGCTGCGGCGGTCTTGCGGACGCGGTTCGCGAGGGTCTGAAGGAGCAGGGTATCGACTTCGAGGTCAAGGCTGTTTCCTGCGACGGTATCGAGGAATGCCGCACTGCGCTGCTCAAGAAGAACAAGGGCGTGCTCGACACGAACTTCATCGAGGGCATGGCGTGCGTCGGCGGCTGTATCGGCGGCGCGGGCTGTCTGACCCACGGCGAGAAGAATAAGGCGGAGGTCGACAAGTACGGCAGAGAAGCCTATGAAAAGACTATCACCGAGGCAATAAGCCTTGTCGGAAAGCTTTGATAAATATGAAAAATCCCCCGAGAGCGAACGGGGGGCATCTAAGGGATATGGTCGCAAACCCGCATTACAAAAGGAAATGT
>JBJFHP010000222.1:0-7082 GCA_051893715.1 Oscillospiraceae bacterium | reverse complement strand
GTGGAAGGGCATGAACGGCACGCGCCGAATGATGTTCATGGTCATCATTGCAACGCTGATACTTGTCCCCGTTTACCTGTTCAAGGACTTCTTCACCGCGCGTCAGGGCGACGGCGATATCGTGTTCGAGGGCGCTGCGTTCCTGTTCACGGCGGTGCTGCTGTTCCTGTCGGACAGGTGCGGCAAGGGGACAAAAACGGGCGAGGACATGACGGTTAAGGACGCGGTAACGGTCGGGCTGTTTCAGTGCGTCGCGCTGTTCCCGGGTGTTTCCCGTTCGGGGTCAACAACGGCGGCGGGGCTGTTCTGCGGGCTTGACAAAAGCACGGCGGTGTCGTTCGCGTTTATTCTGGGGATACCCGCTATCCTCGGCGGAAGCGTTCTTGAACTCGGCGACGCGCTCAAGTCGGACATGGAGCTTGACTGGGCGGCGCTTGCAATCGGGTTCGTTGTCGCGGCGGTCGCGGGATTTCTCGCGATAAAGCTTGTCGCGTGGCTTATCAAAAAGGACAGGTTCAAAATATTCGGTATCTATACCGCTGTTATCGGCGTTATCTGCGTTGCGGGCGGGCTGTGGGAGCATTTCTCGGGCAGCACGCTGAGGGCGCTTTTTGGAATTGGATAAATCTTACATAAAAAGGATGTTGCAAAATGGCTGAAAGAAAATCGGGCGGAACAAAGCGCCCCGCTTCCCGTTCCTCGGGGTCAACAGGGCGGTCAAAGTCAACCTCCGCGCGTTCAAAGAAAGCAGCGGAGCTTGAAGCACAGCGTATCCGCGAGGAGGCGCTGCGCAGGAGTATGCGCCGCCGCCACATATGCTCCGTTGTGCTTTGCGCGGCGGGAGTATTGCTGACGCTCATGGCGGTAATACCCGGCTCGGAGGGCTGGAACGCGCTGTACAACGTTATGCACGGCTTGTTCGGGCTTGCGGCGTATGCGGCGGGACCGCTCATGATATACGCGGCGATAGTTATTTCCGCAAACAAAACGGGCAGCACCATAACCTTCACGGTGGTAAAGATAATCCTGTTTATGATAATGCTTTGCGCGGCGGCGGAGATTTTCGGCGTCGGGCAGATAAACGGCGAGAATTTCGGGGAGGTCTGCGCCTCGCTTTATAAGGGCGGAACGGAATTTCACGGCGGCGGGTTCTTCGCGTTATTGCTGGGTGTGCCGCTGCTGTTTCTGGGGAAATTCGGCGCTTGCGCTGTCATTATCATCATTGCGCTGGTGTGCGTTTTCCTGATGACCAACCTTTCGCTCACCGAACTCGGGAGCAAAATTTCCGCGCTTTTCGGCAGCGCAAGGGACGCAGTTTCGGAGCGCCGCGAGCGCCGCAGGGAGGAAAATGCGCTTGCCGACGAGGAATACGAGCGCATGGAGCAGGAGCGCAGGGTAGAGCGGCAGTTAGCGCAGGACAGAAAGCGCTTTCAGAAGGAAATTGACGAGGAGCAGAAGCAGCGCGCAAAGCTTGAACGTATCAAAAAGGTGGTTTACAGCGTTGACGGAGAGGGAGCGGAGCAGTCTGCGCCCAAGCCCGAGCCTGCCCCCAAAAAGCCCGTTCCCGCTCCCGAGGGAATAAAAGTCCCCGAGCAGGCGGACAACGCCGAAATAATAAAGGAGCAGGAGGAGGACAACCGCGACTACCGCGAGGCGCTGCGCAAATACATGGAAAAGCGCCACCCGATAATGCGCGACCCCGTACCGCCCGACCCCGAGCGGCTGGAGGACAAGGACGCGGATCTCGTTCCGATAATCGACGCGCTGAGCGAGTTCGACAAGGAGCACAGCGCCCCCGCGCGGGTGTCGAAGATAATCGACGCGCCGAAGTCGGACAGAATAACCTCCGACGACAAGCCCGCCGATGTGACCGACACGGACGAAGCGGAGCTGCCGTTTGACCTTGACGAAATGATAAACGAAACGCGCAGGGCAGCCGAGCCCAAGCCCGCCCCGCCCAAGGCGCCCGAAAAGCCGCAAACCGCTCCGACGAAAACGCGCGGCGAGCAGCTGAAGCTTTCCGATGTGTACACGCTCCCGCCCGTAACGCTGCTTAATCCCATAAAACAGCGGGTGCCGCAGGCGGATATTGACGTCGAGATACGCGGCAACGCGGACAAGCTGGTCGAAACGCTGAAAAGCTTCGGTGTGTCGACGACTTATCTCGGGGCAAGCCGCGGACCGTCCGTAACGCGCTACGAGCTACAGCCCGCGCCGGGAGTTAAGATAAGCAAGATATCCAACCTTGCGGACGACGTTGCGCTGAACCTTGCGACAAGCGGCGTGCGCATTGCGCCCGTGCCGAACAAGGCGGCGGTAGGTATCGAGATACCGAACACCGTCAAGGACACCGTTTATTTCAGGGAGCTTGTCGACACGCCCGAGTTCAGGCAGAGCTTTGACAAGAAGCTTGTCACCGTCCTCGGAAAGGACATCAGCGGCAACACCGTCACCTGCAATGTGTCAAAAATGCCGCACCTGCTTATCGCGGGAACAACGGGCTCCGGTAAATCCGTGTGCGTTAATTCCATAATCATGAGCATACTGATGAAGTCCACACCTACCGATGTCCGCCTGATAATGGTTGACCCGAAGCAGGTTGAATTTATGATGTACAACGGCATTCCGCACCTGCTTATCCCCGTAGTTACCGACCCGAAAAAGGCTGCGGGCGCGCTCGCGTGGGCAGTGACCGAGATGGACAACCGCTACACGATGTTCTCCGAGAACAATGTCCGCAACATCGACGGCTTCAACGAGCTTGCCAATGACCCCGACACGGGGCTTGAAAAAATGCCGCATATCGTCATATTCATAGACGAGCTTGCCGACCTTATGATGGCTTCTCCGAAGGACGTTGAGGACAGTATCGTAAGGCTTGCGCAGAAAGCCCGCGCGGCGGGAATGCACCTTGTCATAGCAACGCAGAAGCCGACAGTTCAGGTTGTCACAGGTCTTATCAAGGGCAATATCCCGAGCCGTATCGCGCTGATGGTAGCCTCGCAGATAGACAGCCGCGTTATCCTTGACGCAAGCGGCGCGGAAAAGCTGCTCGGAAACGGCGATATGCTGTATATGCCTGTCGGCGTTCCCAAGCCGATAAGATTGCAGGGCTGCTATGTGTCGGACGACGAGGTAGAGCGCGTTGTTGAGTTCATCAAGCAGACGTTCACCGTTGAGTACGACGAGAGCATTATGGCGGAGATAGAGCGCCAGACCGAGATAGTCAACAGCTCCGACAGCAGGGAGGAGGACGGCTTCTCCGAGGACGGCGACGAAGCCGACGAGAAGCTGGAGGACGCTATCGAGCTTGTCGTAAACGCGGGACAGGCGAGCACCTCCGCTATACAGCGAAATCTCAAGCTTGGCTACGGCAGGGCGGCGCGCCTTATGGACGTTATGGAAAAAATGGGAATTATCGGACCGTTCGAGGGAGCAAAGCCCCGTCAGGTGCTTATGACCAAGCAGGAATGGTACGAAAGAAAACTGCAGAAATAACGCCGCGGCTCTTTGTTAAGCCCGCGGAATAATGTGTAAAAGAAAGGAAACGGCAAATGCCTTTTTTACCCGTATCGCGCGAGGATATGAAAGAGCGCGGCATTGAACAGCTTGACTTTATCTGCTTCACAGGGGACGCGTATATCGACCACCCGACCTTCGGCATTGCGATAATCTCGCGCATGATAGAAGCGGCTGGATTTACCGTCGGGGTCATTGCGCAGCCGATGTGCGACGCTGACTATAAAAAGCTCGGCAGACCGAAATACTGCTTTATGGTAACGGGCGGCAACATCGACAGCATGGTGTCAAATTACACCGTGGCGTTAAGAAAGCGCAACGACGACGCTTATTCCCCCGGAGGAAAAGGCGGCAGGCGCCCCGACCGCGCGGTGATAACCTATTGCAGGGCGCTGAAACGGCTGTTCCCCGATGTGGAAATTTCCATAGGCGGGCTGGAGGCTTCGCTGCGCCGCTTCGCGCATTACGATTACTGGAGCGACAGCGTTATGCCGTCTATCCTTGCAGACAGCGGCGCGGACTACCTCATGTACGGCATGGGCGAGGTAACGCTCACGCAAATGCTGAACAATTTCAAGGCGGGGTTAAGGCTTGCCGATATGCACGACCTGCGCGGTATTTGTTATCTCACAAAGCCCGAGAACACCCCTCTGGGCGCGGTGCAGTGCGACAGCTTCGAAATGGTTCGCGACAGCAAAAAGGCGTATGCGAAAGCCTGCCGCAAGCAGTACGACGAGCAGGACGAGGTTTACGGCAGGACGATAATTCAGCGCCACGGCGATATGATGCTTGTCCAGAACCCGCCGCAGCGCTCCGTAACGCAGGAGGAGTTCGACTACGCCTACGAGCTGCCCTATATGCGCGCGTACCACCCGATGTATGAAAAGGAGGGCGGCGTGCCCGCTATTGAGGAGGTCGAGTTTTCGATAACGCACAACCGCGGCTGCTTCGGCTTCTGCAACTTCTGCTCCATTGCGCTCCATCAGGGCAGAAAGGTGCAGACCCGCAGCGAGGACTCCGTTTACAACGAAGCGGTAATGCTGTCCGAAAAGCCGAATTTCAAGGGCTATATCCACGACGTAGGCGGTCCCACCGCGAACTTCCGACACCCGTCCTGCGAAAAGCAGGAGCAGCACGGGCTGTGCAGGGGCAGGAAGTGCTTAGCGCCCACCCCGTGCAGGAACATCAACGCCGACCACAGCGATTATATAAGGCTGCTGCGCCGTTTGCGGGGTATTAAAAAGGTCAAAAAGGTGTTCATTCGTTCGGGGATAAGATACGACTACATGATGCTTGAAAAGGACAATGCGTTCCTTGACGAGCTTGTCGAGTTTCACGTCAGCGGTCAGCTGAAAGTCGCGCCCGAGCACGCGAGCAACAAGGTGCTGGACTACATGGGCAAGCCGCATATCGAGGTCTACGAGGAGTTTGAGAAGCGGTTTTACGCGTCAACAAAGAAGTGCGGCAAGGAGCAGTATCTTGTGCCGTACCTGATGTCGTCGCACCCGGGCTGCACGCTGAACGAAGCGGTGGAGCTTGCATTGTTCCTTAAAAAGCACAATATCCGCCCCGAGCAGGTGCAGGATTTCTACCCAACGCCCGGGACGATTTCGACCGCAATGTTCTACACAGGGCTTGACCCGTACACCATGGAGCCGGTCTTTGTTCCGAGGACAGCCGAGGAAAAGGCAATGCAGCGCGCGCTGCTGCAATATTTCATGCCGAAGAACAGGCAGCTTGTCGAAAAGGCGTTAATCATGGCGAAGCGGCGCGACCTTATCGGATACGGCAGGGAATGCCTTATCACCCCGTCGGAGAAGCCCGCGGGAATTGCCCCCGCGAAGCGAAAAGCAGAGCAGCCGCGCGGAAATAAAGAGAGGAGAGGTGGAGTTGGCAGACAGGCGGAAAAGCAGAAAAAGGGAACGTCGGGGCGGCGGAAAGGCTAAGTTTTTCCCGCTGACGGCGCTGCTCGTCCTGATTGCCGCTTCGGTTTTCCTGTTCCTTAACGAATATTTCCTGCATATCGACTCTGTGCCGACGTTCGGTGAAATGCTCAAAACGGTGGGTGTGCTGCCGAAGAAGGTTACGGCGGCGGAGGGGCAGCTTGCCGTCCATTACATAGACGTCGGGCAGGGCGACTGTCAGCTGATAACCGTCGGGGAAAGCAACGTGCTTATTGACTGCGGCGAGGAGGAGCAATACGGCGTTGTCAGGGAGTACCTTGACTCTTTGAGGATAAAGCGCCTTGACCTTGTTATCGCAACCCACCCGCACTCCGACCATATCGGCGGAATGCACCTGCTGCTGTCCGATTTTGAGGTGGGACGGTTCATAATGCCGCGCACGGCGGATAATATGGTGCCGAACACAGATTGCTACGGGCTCATGCTTGATGTCATAGAGGACAAGGAAATACCCGCCGCATATGCGGAGGTGGGCGAGATAATCGGGCTGGACGGCGGGGCGGAGCTTGAGATACTCGCGCCGCTTCACGACGACTACGGCAACCTTAACAATTATTCCGTGGTGACAAGGCTTGTTTTCGGGGATACCTCGTTCCTTTTCACGGGCGACGCAGAGCGCGCTTCGGAGAACGATATCCTTAACAGCGGAGCATATATCGACAGCGACGTTATTAAAATAGCGCACCACGGCAGCACAAGCTCCAGCACGGAGGCGTTCCTGCGGGAGGTTTCGCCGAGGTACGCGGTGCTTTTCGTTGGCGAGAACAACCCTTACGGGCACCCAAATCCCAATGTCCTGCAAAGGCTTGCGGACGTCGGCTGCGAATGTTTCGTGACGAGGGACTGCGGGGATATTGTTTTCGTGAGCGACGGAGCGGCGCTTGAAATGTATTTTTCCAAAGAAGAGGAGGAGTCAGCCGCATGATTATTGTTGACAGGATAGAAAACGGAACGGCTGTTGTTTACTTTGACAGAGAGCGGCGCGATATACCGCTTGTTGAGCTTCCCGAGGGCGTACACGAGGGGAGCGTGCTCCGCGAAACGGAAAGCGGGCTCGTGCCCGATACCGAGGCGGAGAATGAACGCCGTAAGAAGCTTGCGGAACGGACGAAAAGGCTGTTTGGAAGGTAAATCCAATATAATTTTAAGAGCGCCTTGCTTGTCTGCGGGGCGCTTTCGTTCGTCTTATAGGGTCAATAACACAGTTATCAATGCAAAGTGTGGAGGGCTGTGGAGGGTTTGAGCCGTTTTTTAACCTTTATATAGAAAAAAATAAAATATATAAATAGTCTTGGAAATGGCTCAAAACTTTCCACAGCCTTCCACACTGCACATAAATACGCGCTTTATGGCTGTTGTGGAATAATACACGCATGAGAAATAATGGAGGGTATGGAAGGTTTGAAGCATTTTTAACCTTTTATATAAGAAAAAAATAAATATATATAAAGTATTGGAAAAGCCTCCAAACCTTCCATACCTTCCATACTGCACATAAATACGCGCTTTATGGCTGTTGTGGGATAATTCACACATGAGAAAAGGTGACGGGTTGTGACGGGTTTACGGCATTTTTAAACCTTTTATATAGAAATAAAA
>JBJFHP010000221.1:0-7162 GCA_051893715.1 Oscillospiraceae bacterium | reverse complement strand
ATCACAAAGATAGACAAGTGGTTCATAAGCAAGCTGAATAATCTTGTCCGGCTTGAAAAATGGCTTGCCGAGGGCGAGCTTACGCAGGAAAAATACGACATGGCGAAGAAGTACTGCTACCTCGACAGCACTATCGAGCGCATTTCGGGTCAGAAGTGCCCCGAACACCGCCTTGCCGTTTACAAAATGGTTGACACCTGCGCGGCGGAGTTCTCCGCGGACACGCCTTATTTCTACAACACATTCGACCGCGAGAACGAGGCGGCGGAGTTCATCGAGCAGCACCCGACCGACAAGAAAAAGGTCATTGTATTCGGCTCGGGACCTATCCGTATCGGTCAGGGAATTGAGTTCGACTACTGCTCGGTACACTGCGTGTGGACATTGAAGGAAGAGGGCTGCGAAGCCATCATCTGCAACAATAACCCCGAAACGGTATCCACCGACTTCGACACGGGCGACAGGCTGTATTTCGACCCGCTGACCCGCGAGGACGTTGAGGCGCTCATAGCGACCGAGAAGCCCTACGGCTGCGTTGTTCAGTTCGGCGGTCAGACCGCGATAAAGCTTACAAAACACCTCACCGAGCTCGGCGTTCGCATTCTCGGCACGCAGGCGGCGGACATTGACGCGGCGGAGGACAGGGAGCTGTTCGACGAGCTGCTCGAGAAGTGCGGCATTCCGCGCCCGAAGGGAGAAACGGTGTTCACCACCGAGCAGGCGCTAAAGGCGGCGAACGAGCTTGGCTACCCCGTACTGCTCCGCCCGAGCTACGTTCTCGGCGGTCAGAACATGATCATCGCGCACGGCGACAGCGACGTTACGGAGTATATGAAGATAATCACCGCGACGCAGCTTGAAAACCCCGTGCTTATTGATAAATATATGATGGGCACGGAGGTCGAGGTCGACGCGATATGCGACGGCGAGGATTTCGTTATCCCGGGCATTATGGAGCACGTTGAGCGCGCGGGCATACACTCGGGCGACTCCATCTCCATTTACCCCTGCCAGAACCTCACGGAGCACATCAAGCGCGTTATCATCGACTACACCGAGAAGCTCGCAAAGGCGCTGCACGTTATCGGTCTTGTCAATATACAGTACGTTGTTTACAATCACGAGGTATATGTCATTGAGGTCAACCCGCGTTCCTCCAGAACAGTGCCGTATATCAGCAAGGTAACGGGCGTTCCTATGGTTGACCTTGCGACAAAGATAATCCTCGGCAAGAAGCTGAAGGACATGGGCTACAAGAGCGGGCTTTATCCGACGGCGGATTATGTTGCGGTAAAGGTTCCCGTGTTCTCGTTCGAGAAGCTGCACGACGTCGACAACCAGCTCGGCCCCGAGATGAAGTCCACCGGCGAATGCCTCGGAATTGCGAAAACGTTCAGCGAGGCGCTGTTAAAGGGTCTTGTTGCGGCGGGGTACAAGTTCTATGACAAGGGCGGCGTGCTCATCTCCGTAAAGGACGGGGACAAGAACGACGTTATCGAGATTGCGAGCCGCTTTGAGGAGCTCGGGTTCACGATATACGCGACGGGCGGAACGGCGTCCGTTCTCAACCGCAACATGATCGCGGCAAACCACGTTTACCGTATCCACGAATATAAAGAGCCGAACGTTATCTCCCTGCTCGAGAGCGGCGCGATAAACTACGTTATCTCCACCTCCGAAACGGGAAGAAAGCCCTCCCTCGACAGCGTAAGAATGCGCCGCAAGGCGGTAGAGCGCTCCATTGTCTGCCTCACCGCGATAGACACGGCGAACGCGCTGCTTGACACGCTCGAGATGAAAAAGACGGTGAACGATATCGAGCTTGTCGATATTACCAAGATATGACCACTGCACTCTGAAAGGAATACTAAATGAAGATAGGCAGATATCCTGTCAAAAAGACCTATTCGATACCCCGCGCGATAGCGGACGCGGCTTCGGCGCTGATACTGTTCGTCCTTGTGAGGACAACGTTATCCTTTTTTGACGAATGCAGCACGATATACAGCTACGCCGCCGTTCACAGCAGCGAGCTTGAAGCGCTTCAGCGAAACAAATACCTTGCGCTGATACCCGTTGTCCTCGCGCTTGCGGCGACGGTGTTCACGGTGATATTCGTTCTGGTTTCACACAGAGAACCGAAAAATATCACGCTTGACAAAAAAACGGCGCAGCGGTATTACGTTATCCTTGCCGACGCGGCGACGCTTATAAGGATACCCGTTCTGCTTGCGTTTGTCGAGATATCGTATTATATACAGCAGGCAATGCTTATGCGCGAGGTGTCCTATTTCAGCATACAGTTTATCTGCGATATCCTTATTGCCCTGATAATATGGCGGTTTACGCTGCACAGGCTGGGCGGGCTTGCACAGCGCGCTCCCGCCGAAAAGACCGCCGAAAACGTTGTAAAGGTCAAGGCGGTCGGCAGGGGAAATGCCCCCGAAAAAACAGCGGTGGAAATTTCACCCGATAAATCGGAAGCCAACGGAGCAGGCTCTCCCGAAATGCCCGAAAACACCGAAATTACCGAAAACAGCGACGAAACGGAAGGAGAATGACACATGAGCTATTACTGCGACAAATATGTCATAACGGAAAAAAAGACTCTCGCAAAGGAGATATACTCCTTTACGGTGAGCTGCCCCGAGGCGGCTCACGCGGCGCACGCGGGACAGTTCGCGAACATTGCCGCGGACGGCTTCACGCTCCGCCGCCCGATCTCGATATGCGGCATTGACCGCGAAAAGGGAACGCTCCGCTTTGTGTTCGAGGTTCGCGGAAAGGGAACGGCTGAAATTGCCCGCGCAAACGAGGGCGACACGCTGGACATTCTCGGTCCGCTCGGCAACGGCTTCCGCATTCCCGAGGGGAAGAAGATAATCGTTGTCGGCGGCGGAATCGGCGTTCCGCCCATGCTCGGGATATCGGCTAAAACAGGCGCGCTCTGCACCGCGATACTCGGGTTCAGAAGCTACGACAAGGTGATACTTGACGACGAATTTCGCGCCAACGACAGCAATACCATTGTCTGCACCGAGGACGGCAGCGTCGGCGTCAAGGGCTTCGTTACCGTTCCGCTCGCGGAGGAGCTTGCCAAGGGGGAAACGGACGCGGTGTTCGCCTGCGGTCCCGAGGCAATGTTAAAGGCGGTAATAAAGCTTTGCGAGGAGAACAATGTTCCCTGTCAGGTATCGCTTGAGCAGCGCATGGGCTGCGGCGTGGGGGCGTGCGTTGTCTGCACCTGCCTTACCGTCAGAAACGGAAAGGAATATTATTCACGGGTCTGCAAGGACGGCCCTGTATTCAATGCAGAGGAGGTAAGGTTCAATGGCTGATCTGTCGGTAAGAATTGCGGGCGTTGAGTTCCCGAATCCCGTCATCGCCGCGTCGGGAACCTACGGCAACGGCGAATGCTACACCGAGCTTTATCCGCTCTCAAGGCTGGGCGGCGTGTCCTGCAAGGGTATGACCATCGAGCCGAAAATGGGCAATATCCCTCCGAGAATAGCGGAAACTCCGTCGGGAATACTGAACTCCGTCGGGCTTCAGAACATCGGTGTTCACGGCTTTGTTGAGTATTATCTCCCGACGTTAAAGGAAGAGGGCAACGTTATCATTGCGAACGTTGCGGGCGCGGTGCTGGACGATTACATCGCGGCGGCAGAGGTGCTTGACGCTTCTGACGTTGACATGATAGAGCTGAACATTTCCTGCCCGAACGTCAAGGCTGGCGGCGCGACATGGGGCGTTACGAAAGAGGGCGCGGCGGCGGTAACTCACGCTGTCCGCAAGGCGACAAAGAAGCCGCTTATCGTAAAGCTGACCCCGAACGTCACCGACATCACCGAGATCGCGCGCGCGGTCGAGGCGGAGGGCGCGGACAGCATTTCGCTGATAAATACGCTGCTCGGAATGCGTATCGACATCAATTCCCGCCGCCCCATTCTGCACAACAACATGGGCGGGCTCAGCGGCCCTGCGGTGTTCCCCGTGGCGGTGCGCATGGTCTGGCAGTGCTACAAGGCGGTGCATATCCCGATAATCGGCATGGGCGGCATTTCGACGTGGGAGGACGCTGTTGAGATGATACTTGCGGGCGCGTCTGCGGTACAGATGGGCACCGCGATATTCAAGGATCCCTATTCGCCCCTCAAGGTCATTGACGGCCTGTCGGAGTATATGGATAAGAACGGCATAAGAAGCGTGTCCGAGCTTGTCGGGCAGGTTCAGCCGTGGTAAGTATATAATTGGTCAGCCCGGGGAGAGTTCCTTATCTCCTCGGGCTTTTTGGCTTCGGTTTTGTGAAATTTATGTTTGCCCGCGCGGAAACCGTCCGATATAGCCGCAAACCCGCTCCTCAACGCCGGAAATCAGCCTGAGGAGCGGGTCGTAGTTATTTAAAGACAGAGTAAACCGTTTTGTTATGACATCAGACTTTCGTAATATTCGTCAAGAAGATGATCGTATTTACCCGTGTTGAAATCCCAGATCAATTGCAGGCGGTTTTTATCAGACAAATCGCCGCGCGTCAATTCAAGGATCACATCATAGTATTCCCTCAACGATTCATTTTCGATCAGATTATCGTCATATTGAAGCGATTTTTCATAACCTTCGGGGATAGCTCTGAAATTATGTCCGACGCGCCATGTTTCGCTGCTGTAGTTTGTCATCTTTAACTGTGCCAGAAACAGGTCGCCCAGCGCCGAGGTGTCTGTTATATAAATATCGGTCTGCTCACATTTTATACTTCCCTGAAACACGCCGTCATACACAAGACCCTTATAGCCGCTGCTTTTGCAGTCCTCGGCAGCAGACTTGTTGAGGTTGTGATTATAATAGCCGCCCGAGTATTTTTTGTAGGGATTTTTTATATCGCCTGTGACAGGCAGACCTAATCTGCTTTGTATTGAAAACTGTTCGGCATAATAATACCTTTCGTCCATACACTGCCAGTTACCGCTTTTTAACATTGAGGACAATATCAGTGTTTCGCAGCCGCAGGAAGCTACCATTATCGCAATGTAAAATACAATTATCGGAAGCTTGTTTCGGCTTATAAACCCGACATTTATTATCCTGCTTTTGATGTCCATGGTATTGTACAGACACAGGCTCATGAAGAACACGTCCGTCAGCATTCTGCCATACATGAAATCGCCGCCGATAAGAATGATATAAATAAGCCTTGCTGCCAGAGAAAAACCGAATATTTTGTATTTGCAGCCGCCCTTGGATATGATGTTATAAATAGTGAATAACATTACAGAGAAGAATATAATGTCCACCAGGAAATTAGAGAACATATAGCTTAACCCGTGCAGGATCATATCTGTTTTCGGCACGCCTGCGTTCAATTTTGCGTAGTATGTCGTGGGAAACGCTATTCCGTAATACCAAAGCGAAAAGACAAGCCAGCAAATTACAGGCAATAAACCCGCCAATCCTGTCAGAACCATTTTTACGATCGATTTGTTCTCACGCCTGAACAAGAAAATATAAGCTGTCGGCGCGAGGAAAATAATTGCCATATCGAGTCTTGTCAGCAGCAGGCATGAATCTGTCAGCGCTAATAATAAAAGCTTTGTGCAGGTCCATTTCTCCGTTTTCAGATACATATAAATAAACATAGCGCTGAACATAAATATCAGGCTGTTTTCAAGTCCGGACGTGCAGAAGCACAAAAAATAATATGAGGTCAGTATCACAACGCTTGTTGTCATGATTTTCAGCTTTGTATCGCAAAACTTAAACAGCAGTATATAAATTGCAAAGCCTGACGACAATATATTTATGATTAGTGCCGACCAGAACAGATCTCCCGTTATGCCGTACGGGATCATCATAAGAAATTCAAACAATATGCACGTTGATGTATTGACACGCTCGTTCATGTTATATCCAAATACACCGCCGTCGAAAAGATTGACTATCTGCGCAAATCCCTGATATGCGTCGTCTGATACCCATGCATAAAACACGATAAAAAACAGTATCACAAAAAACATTATTATTCTGCATGATTTCAAGGATATTGAAGTCAGTTTATTGCTTATTTTGCTGATAACGTTCGGCATTTTTCTTACCCCTTTTTGATTTGATTGCAGTTTTGCAATAATGACCTTTCGCTAATGAACAGTATAACATAGAATGCAATATCTCGTCAATCCCTGATGAAATTTAAGGCAACACCGCAAAATTACCGGCTCTGCCTTTGCCGTCCGCTTACTTGCATCTTTTTAGTTTTGCGCAAATTATCACACAATTGCTTAACTGTGATGTTATATGTTGCGCAAAACTTGCATATTGCACAAAATCGACTTGACGGGCGAGATCTCCCCCTGCGGGGGAGGTGTCACGAAGTGACAGAGGGGCTGACCGACAGACCAGCCCGCCTGCGCCGCTTTTGTACAAACTGCCAGTTTGGTGCAAAATGTATGTTTCTGCTTCATGTGAAAAGCTATGTGTTGCACCAAACTGAAAATCTGCGGCGCAATCGAACGACAATAATTATGCGGTGTTGCCTTAAAATTGTGAAATTTTCGTTTGCCCGCGCGGAGATATTGACATTTTGAGAAAATGTGATATAATAAAAATGTATGTGTTATTACATTTGCTAGATGGAAATAACTGTAAAATTTAATTATGTTTAAGGACGGAAAAGCTATGAAATGGACAGGCTTGAATGATCTGCGCGAAAGCTATCTTAAATTCTTTGAGTCAAAGGGACACCTTCGTATGGCGAGCTTCCCGCTCGTTCCGCAGGGAGATAATTCCATACTGCTTATCAACGCGGGAATGACCCCGCTGAAAAAGTATTTTCAGGGCATCGAGGAGCCGCCGCGCCACCGCGTGACGACCTGCCAGAAGTGCATACGCACGCCCGACATCGAGAACGTCGGCAAGACCGCGCGCCACGGCACCTATTTTGAAATGCTCGGTAACTTCTCCTTCGGCGACTACTTCAAGCACGAGGCTATCGCATGGGCTTGGGAGTACCTCACAAAGGTGCTCGAGATACCGCCCGAGCGCCTGTGGGTAACTATCTACGAGGAGGACGACGAGGCGGGCGATATCTGGGCAAACGAGGTAGGCGTTCCGCGCGAGCGTATCATCAAGCTCGGCAAGGCTGACAACTTCTGGGAGCACGGAAGCGGCC
>JBJFHP010000220.1:0-7173 GCA_051893715.1 Oscillospiraceae bacterium | reverse complement strand
TTCTCCGCATGGAATGTGCGGTGCTCGTCCCAGTATTTCTGCCATTTGCTTTCGATGGCGGCAAAATCATACTTCATTTCTTTTGTTGTCCTTTCGATAACGGCTGTTCACCGTAAAAATATCATACACATTTATTATACAGCATTTTGTCCCCGTTGTCAATCATTTTGAGGCACGCTGCGGCATTTTTTCGCGGCAAGCGCGGGAAGATACGCCGCAAGCATGACCGCAATGCCCACAAGCTCCAGCCAGACGAGCGGCGGCATTGCGTCAAGGAACGGATATATCTCGTAAAGCTGCTCGGGAAGCTCGGACATCATGATGTAGTTCGTGCCGAAAACCGCGTTGAATATCCACACCGCGCCTATATACAAATTCCCGCATAAAAAAGCGGGGATAATGCTTTTCAGCCTTGTTTCATACCCCAGCACGAAAAGGCAGAAAAAGCTGAACAGCAGCATTACATGGTGACTTATGACGAACTGCCAGAAGGTGTAGCTCTGCCATGAATAGGAGAGATCGGGCCAGATCATCGCGGGGAGCGGCCCGATGAGCGTGAAATAATATACCACGCTGAACAGCCCGTTCCTGTTGTCGGTCAGCAGGATAAATATCAGCAGGAAATTCGTCACAAAGCAGATATGAAGCGGCAGATCCTCCTCAAACCTCCATATCCCGAGCGCAATGCGCGAGGCGTAATGAAGCAGCATATTCGCCGCGAGAATACCCGCCATTGTAAAGCGCGCCGCCCGCCTGTCGAGCCGCGCGAGCTTCTCCCTGAACGCGAATATCGCCGCCGCAGCAGCAAGGAATATCGCCGAAATTCCGATATGCAGCCCGCCGAATATCTCTAATCTGTCGGGTATCCCTCTGAAAAAATCCGCCATGCTCTCCCTCCGTAATCAAGATAACTTTTTAAATTATAACCTATTATTGCACAACTGTCAAGCTTTTGCCCGCGTTATCCGAATAATCCCGCCGAGCCGATAAATAATAATGCTGTGCATTTCAGCTTGTCGAAAAAGTCTTTTCGACAAGAAATGAATATTGAATAATGAATAAAGAAGAATGAATAATGGCGGTATCGGCTTCGCCGATTATTATTAAAAAAGTGATTATACCGCCACTTTTCAAAATCCGTGCCCGCAGGGCACACCACATTTATTCACTTTTCATTATTCACTATTCATTATTCAATAAGATAGATAAACACTGTTTTCAGGGTTTATCGACAGTCTGTAATGCCGTGCATTTATATTATACGAAATGTTTCTTAACAATATTTGGATACAAAATTTAATTATTTCTTAACGGAGAAAAAATCATGAGCAGACCCAAGTTTTCGGGACGAATAGGCTTTGTTTTGTCGGCGGCAGGCTCCGCCGTGGGACTG
This sequence comes from Oscillospiraceae bacterium, assembly GCA_051893715.1. Classification (GTDB taxonomy): domain Bacteria; phylum Bacillota; class Clostridia; order Oscillospirales; family Ruminococcaceae; genus CAG-115. Next base: position 5,780 of record JBJFHP010000220.1, on the reverse strand, counting down.
GGGAACATTTGGCGCTTTCCCTACCTCGCGGCGGAATACGGCGGCGGGATATTCCTGCTGTGCTATATCGTTGTAACGCTGCTGCTTGGATTTCCCATAATGGCGATGGAAATTGCGATAGGCAGGCGCGCGGCGCGGGCGAGCATTCAGAGCTACCGCGCCCTCGGAAAGGGCGGCGCGGCTATCGGCGCGCTCACCGCCCTTATAACGCTCGTCACCCTGCCGTATTACTGCGTCATAGGCGGCTGGGTCGTGAAATACGCGGCGGTTTTCGTCACGGGCGCGGGCAGAAGCGCCGCCGAAAACGGCTTTTATTCCTCCTTTATTTCGGGGACATTCGAGCCGGTGCTGTTTCAGCTGCTGTTCCTCGCGGCAGCGGCGGCGGTCGTTATGACAGGCGTTAAAAACGGCATCGAAAAGGCAAACAAGGTGCTTATGCCTGTGCTTGTCGTGCTGGCGGTCGTCCTTGCGGTGTATTCCCTCTGCGCGGACGGAGCGGCTGCGGGCGCGGCTTATTACCTCCGCCCCGACTTTTCAAAATTCAGCTTCAAGACCATTCTCGCCGCAACGGGGCAGATGTTCTATTCCCTGTCGCTGTCAAGCGGGATAATCGTCACCTACGGCGCTTACCTCGAAAAAAGCGCTGATATTGAGCGCTCGGTAAAGCAGATCGAAATTTTCGATATAGGGATAGCATTCCTGTCGGGGCTGACGATAATCTGCGCGCTGTTCGCGTTTTCGGGCGGCGAACAGGCGGCGGTGTCCGCGGGCGCAGGGCTGATGTTTGAAACAATGCCCGCCGTTTTCGCCAAAATGCCGCTCGGTCAGGCGGCGGGAGCAGTGTTCTTCGTGCTGGTGCTTTTCGCCGCGCTTACCTCCGCGATATCCATGATGGAGGTCAACACCGCGAACCTTATCGACCTTTTCGGGCTTAAACGCCCCGCCGCTGCGGGGATAATGGCGGGGATACTGTTCCTGCTGGGGCTTCCCTCCGCGCTGGGTTACAGCGTTTGGAGCGGCGTTAAGCCGTTCGGTCATTCGATACTCGATTTCCTCGATATCGCGGGTAATTCCGTCGTGACGCCTATAGCCGCGCTGCTCGCCTGTGTTTACGTCGGGTGGGTGATAAAGCCGTCGGTGCTTTCGGCGGAGATATCCCGCAGCGGGACGTTCAGGCGGCGGCGCAGCTTTGAATTTACCATAAAATATACCGCGCCCGTATTTATCGCGGCAATTCTGCTCGGAGCGGCAATGGGCATTTGACCATTTGACAGACGGAAAATAATGTGATATAATTAAAGGACAAACAATTATTACCACGCCGCACCGACATCGGGAGGTAAAACGACATGATCTTAAACGAACGGAAAACCGAAACGACCGAGCAGTTCAAAAGCTTCACCGACGACCCCTTAAAGCGCATTAAAATCGTTGATTTCAACACCAAGCCCGCCAAGCCCGCCGATCTGACAAACAACGAGCGCCGCGCGCTTCTGGAGCGGTTTTCGTGCAGGAAAAAGCGCAGGGATCACACCATAATGATCATCGTCGGGGTTTTCGCCGCAATTGCCGTCGGGCTTATCTTCGCAATAATGGCGGGGACAAATCCCGGCACACGCAATTACGCGCCGCTGATGATGATACTCGGAGCGCTGCCGGGGCTGTGCGTTGCCGCATACAGCATTTTCAGGCTTTCCAAAATGCCGAATATCGAGAAGTCCGTAATTAAAACGTATGAATTTACCGTAAGCAAGATACGCCTCACCACGATAGTATACAGCAGACACCATTCGTCCGTTATGGATAAATCGGTCGACGATCTCGAAGCATTGACCCGAAACAGCATACAGTCGATAAAGCATATAGAAGCCACTTCCCGCTGCGATACAGTGATCGAGGTAGGGTTCGCGGGCAACCTTGTCAGGCTGACAGAGCATAGCTCGGATTTTATTGCCAACGGTATCAAGGTCGGCGACACCATTGGCTGCGCCGTTCTCGAGCAGGGAGAATACTGCCGTATATCATTGTACGCAAAAAAATAAAATATCATGCCCCGAGGGTCTGTCAGACCTCCCGGGGCATTCAGCTTGTTGAAGAAGTCTTTATGGTAAAAATGAATATTGAATAATGAATAACGAAGAATGAATAATGAATAATGAATAATGGCGGTATCGGCTTCGCCGATTATTATTATTATTATTATTAAAAAAGTGATTATACCGCCACTTTTTAATCCGTGCCCGCAGGGCACACCACATTTATTCACTATTCAATATTCACTATTCATTATTCATTAAGAAAAAACTGCTTTCGGTTTTTTCGAGAAACTGCATGCCCCGAGAGAAAATTCTCCCGGGGCATTTTTCATTTCATATCAAAAACCTTTTTGTGGTACCATATCCCGAAGCCAAGTCCCGAAACTCCGCCCTCGATATGACCGAAGTGCGAGATATTGTCGTTCGTGAACAGCCCGTCATAAACCTCCTGCCCGAGGTAAATGACCGTGACGAGGATAAGCGTGAGCGGTATCTCGCCCTTTTTCATGTTGGTGAACGCGCTGAGGATTATCAGCATGAACACAATGCCGCTCGCGCCGAGTACACCCGTGCTGAAGAACAGCGAGTTGAGAAGCCCGCCGACAAACGCCGTGACAGCTATTATGATGACAAGGTTCCAGCTGCCGTATTTCTCCTCAACGATCGGTCCGACAAGCAGCATCATTATCATATTGCCCGTCAGGTGGGAAACGCTGCCGTGCCCGAACGCGTGCGTTATCAGCCGCAGATATGTCAGCGGGTCGAGCCAGTTCGGGTGACCGTAGCAGATGAGGAACACGCCGTTGAACCAGCCGCGCGTTATCTCGTTTATTATCAGAAAAACAACGCATACCGCAACATATGTCAGTATCACGGGGGAGTTATAGCTGAGCCTGAATTTCGTTTTCATATCCTGCCCTTTCCGTCAGCCACGCTGCTTTTCAGCAGCGCCCTGTAAAGCCGCCCGACCGGCAAGCCCATAACATTGTAATAGTCGCCCGAAATGCCCTTGACAAGCAGCGCGCCCCTGCCCTGTATGCCGTAAGCGCCCGCCTTGTCCATAGGCTCTCCCGAGGCAATGTACGCCGAAATTTCCTCCTCCGTAAGAGGGTAAAATTCAACGCGCGTTTCCTCCGCGAAGCAGTCGGTCGCGCCGTCGGGGTAAATAACGCATACCCCCGTGAAAACGCTGTGACGCCTGCCCGAAAGCTTGCGCAGCATTTCGGCAGCCTCTTCCTCGCTGTGCGGCTTGCCGAGTATCTCGCCGTCTATCGCAACAACGGTATCGGCGGCAATTATGGTTTCGTCCTTGTATTTTGAGTATATTTCCGTCGCTTTCTGGAGCGCTAACATCTTCACGGCGTCCTCGGGCGGAACATTCTCCCCGATGACCTCCTCGCCCTCGGCGGGGACAACGATGAATTTCTCCGCAATGAGCGAGAGCAGCTCGCGGCGGCGCGGCGACTGACTTGCCAGTATCACTTCTTCTTTTCCTCTTTCTTTTCCGCGTCATGCTTAGCGCCGTATATCTCGTTGTAGTTGTTGATACACTGACGTATTACCTCAACGGCGGCCTTCTGTCCCATGACCTCGTTGACGGCGGTCTCCTTGCCCTCCAGCTGCTTGTAAACCGAGAAGAAATGGCGCATTTCCTCAAAAATGTGGCTCGGCAGCGCTTCGATACCGCGGTACGCGTTGTAGGTCGGATCCTCGAACGGGATAGCGATTATCTTTTCGTCGTTCTTGCCGTTGTCAAGCATGGTGATAACGCCGATGGGGTAGCACTGAACCAGCACTAAGGGGTTTATCGGCTCGTTGCAGAGCAGCAGCACGTCGAGCGGGTCGCCGTCGTCCGCGAGAGTGCGCGGGATAAATCCGTAGTTCGCGGGATAGTGCGTCGAGGTGTAGAGTATCCTGTCGAGGATAATTAACCCCGTCTGCTTGTCAAGCTCGTACTTTTTCTTGCTCCCCTTTTCTATCTCGATGACTGCGAGGAAATCGGTCGGGGTTATCCTTTCGGGTGCAACGTCATGCCATATATTCATAATTATCTTCCTTTCTTTCCGCTGTGTTGTATATTCATTATACACCATAGTCGGGCGAAAATCAAGACACATCATAATTTTTTCTGCATACAATACAATGTAGAGTGACAAAAGAAAAAGGGAGGGCGGCAGCATGACCGACAGATTTCTTTTCATTGGCGGCGACAAGCGCATTTCCTACGCAATGCAAAAAATTGCGGAGCATTTCCCTGCGGATAAGCTCGGCGCGGGCGGGGTCTATCTCGAACCGATCGGGCGGTACAGCCGTATCGTGCTCCCGTTCCCGTTCTCGCGCAGCGGCACCGAGATCAACGCGCCGTTGTCGGAAACTCCTCTCCCGCTGTCGGTGATAACGGAGCGCTCGGCAGAGAACGCCGTTGTTTTCAGCGGGGGCACCAACGCAGCGCTTGACAAGCTTTGCCGCGAAAACGGGCTTACCCTTGTGAACTACGCCGCCGACGAGGCGCTGACCCTGAAAAACGCACAGCTCACCGCCGAGGCTGCGGCGGCTATACTTATAAATAATTCCGAAGGCTCGCTGTTTGGCGCTGACGTGCTTATAACCGGCGGCGGACGGGTCGCGCAATGCACCGCGCGGCTGTTAAAGGCTTTCGGGAGCAATGTTACCGTCTGCGCAAGGAGCGGCGCGCAGCTTGCCCGAGTGGAGCTTTACGGCTGCGCGGCGGAAAGCCTGCGTCGAATAGACAGCCTGCTCCCTCGCTGTGATATTGTGATAAACACCGTCCCGTCGGGCATTTTCACGGCGGAAAAATATAAGGAAATGAAAAGCGGCGCAGTGTTCATGGAGCTCGCCTCGCTCCCGCAGGAGCCATACAAGACCTGCGCCGAAGGCTGCGGCATAAAATACATTCACGCGGCGGGGCTTCCGGGCAAATTCTCCCCGAAAACAGCGGGTCTGCTGATAGCGGACTTTATTCTCGGATACGGGAACAGCTGAGCGCCGCGCATTGGCACCGTTACAACCGTTACCACAAGGTGAAAGGATATACCATGAGCGATTTTCAGAAGCTTTCGGGACTGCGGGTCGGGTTCGCGGTCTGCGGGTCGTTCTGCACCTTTTCAAGGGTATTTGAGCAGCTGGAGCAGCTTGCCGCGCTCGGCTGCGAGATAACGCCGATAATGTCGCAGAACGCATACTCGCTTGACACGCGCTTCGGAACGGCACAGTCGCACGCGGCGCGCCTTTACGAAATAACCGGCAGGACAGTCCTCCACGAAATAACCACCACCGAGCCTATCGGCCCGAAAAAGATGTTCGACGTGCTCGTCGTTGCGCCCTGTACGGGGAACACCCTCGCAAAGCTTGCGGCGGGAATAACGGACGGTCCCGTCTGCATGGCGGTCAAAAGCCACCTCAGAAACCAAAGACCCGTCGTTATCGCCGTGTCAACCAACGACGCGCTCGCGGGCTCCGCGAAAAACATCGGCACGCTCCGCAATTACCGCAACTTCTATTTCGTCCCGATCTTTCAGGACGACAGCGCGGGAAAGCCGTTCTCTATGATTGCGGATTTCTCAAAGCTCCCGCAGACAATTGCGGAAGCAATGGACGGCAGGCAGATACAGCCCGCTATTATCACAAGGCAATGACAGACAGGAAATGCGCTGCCCGAAAGCAGCGCATTTCAGACTGTCGATAAACCCTGAAAACAGTGTTTATCTATCTTATTGAATAATG
>JBJFHP010000219.1:1402-7215 GCA_051893715.1 Oscillospiraceae bacterium | reverse complement strand
CCCGATAAACGCTTTATAAACGTCACCCGCGCCTTTATAATCGAAATCCCAGTCCTTGATTTTATAGGGCGAGTAGATGTTGTATCCGTATTCCCTGAGGTTGAATGTGTAAACTGCCACCATGCGCTGAAAAAAGCTTGCCAGATTGAACCTGAATACCGATATTGACTTTTGTATCTGCTCGCTTTTCGGACCGAAGGCTTTCAGATCTTCTTCATATTCATTGAACACAGAGAACATATCGTCCTGCGGCTTTGTGCCGATAATGCGCTCATACATATCCCTGAATGTCTTTGTGCTGTAATCAATATTTTTGTTTGCGGGTCTGCGGCGCATTTTGTTGTGTTCGTCCATATCTATCTCGGATATAAGATCTATCAGATTGAATTTGCATTGAATAATTGAAGCGCCCGGGTCATTGTAAAGAAGATTGTCTATCGGGAAAAATACCTTGTCCGCAAACGTATGCCAGAATTTCGCCATGTCCTTGAAATTCTCCAGCGCCTCGGGGTTTTTGACGAGAATGCGCTTGTCGTAGACGTCGAATACCTTTTCATTGCCGCTCGGCTTGTAAAGCTTGTCCACGACAGCAAAATATTCATTGTTTCGCGTAGCGGCAGATGTGCCGGATCTGTTGTCAGCCATAATATTACCTCCGAAAAAATATAGGTGATTTGTTTTGTTTTGAGGTCAACTCCAATGAATTGACGCATTATAAAAAAATTATCATCAAAACGAGCAGCGCAACGAAAGCTATTGCGTTGGTGATAAGATACCTGCCCGAAAATGTATCCTCCGTTTTTCCGACCGACGACGGTTCGGCGGGGGAGTTGGCGGCGGGTTCGGCAGGGGAGTTAGCGGCGGGTTCGGGCTCGGGCGGCGAAGCTTTCGGGAGCAGCTCCTGCTGCGGCTGCGATCGAGCGCTCTTTTTTTCAGGCTGCGGCTTAGCCAGCGATACTTTGTGAGCCGTCTGCGGGGGAACGCTGTTATTCATGGTTTCGTCTGCAATTAACCCGCGATCGTATTCGGCGCGGCGGGCAGGGTCGGTGAGCACCTTTTCGGCATATTCGATATCGGAGAGCAGCTTCCTTTTTTCCTCTGCCGAAAGTCCCTGATTTCCAACAGAGCCAAGCTCCGTTTTCCTGCGGAGGTACGCCTTGTATATCTCGCTGCTTTCGGCGCGGCGGTCAACCCTCAGAATTTCGTAAAGATCCATCAGCTTTCCTCCTTGCCAAACTTAATAATAGCGTCGAAGCATTCGTTGAGAGCGCCAAGCCCCGACAATATCAGCGGGATATAAATGCACCACTTGTTGATATCCCATGGCAGCATTCCGTACCATTTCGAGGATATCGCAAATATGCTCAGCGCAAAAGCCCCGTAATAATACGCGCAGCCCTGAAACAAACCCTTGTTGAACTTTTTCCGACCGTAAGCCTTAACGCTCATGAACGCAAGCGCTGTGCAGGCGATGCCGACTATGACCATTCCGACCCCAAGCACGCATTCAAATGTGCTTTTTTCGGGCGATACAACCATCAGAATTATTGTGCCGACCGTACACGCCGCCATGCTTCCGATGTCAATGTCGAATAGACGGAACACGGCAGCGACAGCCATTCCCACGGCGCAGGCGACCACACATACCAGAAAACCTATAAGTACGAGCAGTAAAATCGAGCCGATATTAAAGCCGGCGGAAGTTTCCGCAGCCGTACCCGCGCTATTGGATGCATTTTGGAATATTAGTGTAATATAGTCAGACATTTACGTCACCTCCGCATTCTTTCTTCGGCTTAGCAGAGCCTTTATCCCGTAGTATGCCAGCACACCGAGCGCTATCCACTGCGATGTGGAGAAGCAGAGGAAATGACCGCGCACTTCATCGCCGCGAAGAAATTCAAGCAGGAACCTGCATACCGAATATGATACCATATATATCGGCGGCAGTTCGATATGCTTGCCCTTCTTTTTTTCAACGATCAGAAGCGCTGCGAAAATTATCATATCACAAAGGCTTTCCGCAAGCTGGACGGGAAACCTGATAATCCCCGGACTGGTCTGCATTTCAAATCCAATCGGGAACTCTATTCCATAACAGCAGCCGGACAAGAAACAGCCCACTCTGCCAAATGAATGGAACAGCACAAAGCATGGGACGAGCATATTGTAAAGCTGCCCGGAATCCGTCCCGCGAATTACAGAATAAATCTTCACAGCTGCCAGAGCACCGAAAAGACCCCCATAAAATACAAATCCGCCAAAAATCAGCGCATTTGTAAAGGTGGCGGCTCCGCTGAATATATCGGGAAGCTGCGTAATTACAAACAACAGCCTGCTTCCGAGCAGCATACCGATTGCCGAAAAAAAGCAAAGCTGAACCGCTCTGACAGGGGCAACACCGAATTTTTTCACTCTGAAAGTCAGGAATAAAGCAGCAGCGGCAAGCCCCAGAAAACAGCATATATTGTATGTCGGTACTACAATATGAATAACAGGTATCATATCAGTTCTTTTTGTAGCAGCCGTATATCGGCGTTACATTTCCATCTTCTCCAGCGCCAAAATTTACGCAGTAATAGCCGTTGCATATATACGTTACGCCGGTAACATCTCCGGGCTTGGTGTCCTCTGACGTGGTTATTCCGAAGCAGTCAACACAGCCGGAATAGCTGTATTTTGGCGTTCCGGTGCAGTCTGCCGGGGAACTCATATTAACGCAGCCAAAGCAGGACAGGCAGCCGCTTTTATCCTCCATGATAAAAAAGCTGCTTGCTATTTCATTGATGGTAGCCGTATTACCCGAGCTTCCCGAGCACCCTGTCAGAGCGCAGGCAGTTCCGATAAGAGCAGCAGCTCCAGCTATAGTAATGATCAATTCCTTTTTGCTTTTCATACAATATCCTCCATGTTTTATTAAGAAATACTCATGTTATACCCCCAATATCTACCGGGCAGTGTCCGCATTGCGGAGTTTGTCGGGTCGTTTCGGTATTTGCAGAATGCGCACTGCCTAACTGAAACCTTGGGGGTGCCGATAAATTGGTACACTGCCGGCGGACTTTAAATATTACTTATAATGCCCGCAATCCTTGCACATAGCAGCCGTAATAGGGTTTAACCGCCCGCATTCGGGGCAGTTCCATCCGGCGGGAGCGCTGCCTTCCTTTTCGTTTCGGGCGATCCTCTCGCTTACGGAAAGTATACGTCCTTTTTCCTTCGACTGCCTTGAAACGCCAATGTATGTATCCTTCGGGGCATTTTCCGCCTCTTTTTCGGAGATGCGTTTTTCCTGTATTTCAAGCAGCTCGGCGATACGCTCGTTTGCAGCCCTGCTGCGCGCGAGGTCGTCGAACATATACGCAATGCAGCCCCACAGAGCATGGAACATCTCGTTGATTATCGTTCCGAAAATTATTCCCAGAACTATAAATACTGCCTTGGATTCCCTGTACGACGGGTTAAATGCTGCAAGGAGATCGCTTATCTGTATCGATAATAATATCGAAACGACCTCGAACACTACCACGCTTATCCACATCGAGCGCTTGAATGCAGAGCGCCAGCCCTCTCCCATATCCCATTTCAGATCCATATAAATTACCTCCTAAAAAAATAGACCGCAGAATTACTTCCACGGTCTAATAATATCACTTTTTGCCGATAAATTGGTACACTGCCGGCGGACTTTAAACCTTGACGAGCGGCGTTTCATTATTCTCCGACAGCAGAATATCGCATTCGATTATGTTCATGCCATGCTGAAAGGCAAAAATAATCGCTCCGTCGCGCGGTATGCGCGGGTACAGCTGTGCCGCGCCGAGGTGTTTCAGAAACTCCTGAACCTCGTCAAAGGACATCATAAACCCGAACCCGAGCTGTATCAGAACGTCGCGGGCGGGATTTACGCGCTTGCCGTCAAACAGCGAGTAGAAGTAGGACTTTTTCAGCCCCGACCGCCGCCATACATCTGCAAGCTTCATGCCGCGTTCATTCGCAAGGGCGTGAAGATATTCCGATAAATTAAGGTCATACTGCATACTCTGAATTTCTTCAAATGCCTCTGCATAGGTCTTTTTGTTTTTCAGTACCTCGATAATGTCATCGGTGGAAACTTTGTCGGACATACAGGGTTAGCATTCCTTTCAATGTGATGATAAGTAGATTATATCACTATCGAAAGAAATTTCGGTACACTTATAGCGGACTTTACACCCTTACAAGCGGTTCTTCTCCGTTTTCTTCAAGCAGTATATCGCACTCGACTATATCCATGCCATGCTGAAAGGCGTAGATTATCGCGCCGTCACGCGGTATACGCGGGTACAGCTGTGCCGCGCCGAGGTGTTTCAGGAACTCCTGCACCTCGTCAAAGGACATCTTAAACCCGAAGCCAAGCTGTATCAGCACGTCACGGGCGGGTTTCTCGCGCTTGCCGTCAAACAGCGAGTAGAAGTAGGATTTTTTCAGCCCCGACCGCCGCATTACGTCCGACAGCCTCATGTCCTTTTGAGCCACGATACCGTTCAGATACTCCGATAATTTTTCGGAATACTGCTCGCTTTTTATTTCCTCCTGCCCGTCGGTGTAGGAGTTTTTCTTTTTCAGCACCTCAAGCAGTTCGCCTGTGGTTTTCTGCTTAGTCATATTTTTCCCCCTTTTCTTGACTTTTTCTGTGATTTATGATACCATATATTCGATAAAATAGCAAGGGGGGAGAGCCGCTTGTCTGCCGAAAAATATAAAATACTCCGCGCGCTGAATGTTTCGGGAACAGTCACGCTTGCCGAAAGCACCGCTGACGGCGGGAAATATGTCCTGAAATATCTCCCCGAGGAATGTGTACCGATATACCGCCGCATTTCGGAGCTTCCCGCGCAGGAAAATCTCATGCAGGTACACGAAATATTACGGCAGGACGACCGCACCGCTGCGGTATGCGGTTTTGCCGAGGGCACGCCGCTTGACGAGCTCCTTGACAGCGGCAGAGTGTTCCCCACAGACGAGCTTTGCCGCATAATATCACAGCTTTGCCGCGCTGTGGAGCATCTCCACCATAACGGAATTATCCACCGCGACATTAACCCGAAGAATATTATCCTTGACGAAAAGCTGCACCTTACGCTGATAGATTACAGTATCTCCCGCCTGTTTGCGGGCAACCGCGAGCAGGACACAACGCTGTACGGCACGGAGGGCTTCGCGCCGCCCGAGCAGTACGGTTTCCGCGAGACCCGCTTTACTGCGGACATATATTCAGTCGGCGTGGTGCTGAAGCTGCTTTTGAATGGCTGTCCGAATTGCCCGCCTGCGCAGGAGGTAATGCTTCGGAAAATTGCCGCGAAATGCACACGGTTCGTTCCCGAGAAGCGTTTCAAAAGCGCCGCGGCTGTCCGCAGGGCGGTGAGCCGTTCCCGCAGGATCATTCCCACAGAGATCACGGCAGCTTCGGCGGCGCTCATTATGGGAGTTATTACGACAGTTATTGTTTTACATAATTTCGACAGGGAAGAGCCGCCAATAAGCGAGGTTCAGCTGCCGCAGACAACCTCTGCCGTAACAACCGCTTCCACAACCACCCAAACCACCACAACCCCCGCCAAAACAACCGCTTCAACCACCGCCCAAACCACCAAAACCCCCGCTAAAACAACCGCTACCACCACCACCCAAACCACCCCGACCCCCGCCAAAACAACCGCTACCACCACCGCCCAAACCACCACGACCCCCGCCAAAACAACCGCTACCACCACCGCCCAAACCACCACAACCCCCGCCAAAACAACCGCTTCAACCACCGCCCAAACCAC
>JBJFHP010000219.1:0-1302 GCA_051893715.1 Oscillospiraceae bacterium | reverse complement strand
AAACCACCACGACCCCCGCCAAAACAACCGCTACCACCACCGCCCAAACCACCACGACCCCCGCCAAAACAACCGCTTCCACCACAACCCAAACCGTCACGACCTCCGTCACAGAGGTGACGCAGCCGCAGGAACTTCACACCTCCGACATGGACAATCCCAACATGATAACCATTACCACCAAGATAAACGAGCGCGGTTATTACGAGGACGTTTTCGAGTATCAATTCTATGACGACCCCATGGTACACGGTAAATGGCGCTGGCTTACCACAATTCCGACATATATGTTCGCTCCGCAGCTTACGGCATACAAACTCAATAATTACAATTATTACGGGGAGCATTTATTATCCACGTTGTTTTTAGGCGATAACGGATTGGCTCGCGTGTATCCTGCCGAAGGCATGGAATGCGTTTTCGACGCATACTGGACCAACGGCTTTCTGATTTACGAGTTGGTTGACGGCACTGTGGCGCAGTCGATGTTTGAGGTCACGATAGACGGCGAGGAGTTCCTTTTTGTCGCCGCAAAAATGGGAGATTATTTGATCAATAAGGAGGCTGATGTTTACGAAGTCTATATCCGCGAGGAATGAGGCGGGCGCTTCGGAATATCGGTTCGTGTCGGTGCTGAAAAGCTCCGAAAAGGGGGACATTCAGCTTGTCACCGGAGATGACGGCAGGTATTATGTCCGCAGATACCGCGATATTCCGCAGGAGCTGTTCGCGAGGGTGCAGGGCGTTTCCTGTCCGTTTACGGAGCGGCTGACGGAGCGCTCTCGTGACGAAAACGGCGCGTATATCATCAGCGAATACATCGAGGGAACGCCTGTTTCCGACTGCGCCTTTACCGAAAGGGAAGCGGTAAATGCGCTACTTGAGCTTTGCGCTGCGGTCAATGCGCTTCACAAGGCGGGAATAATTCACCGCGACATCAAGCCCTCGAACATTATCCTCGGAAATGACAAGCATATCCGCCTTATAGACTTTGACTCCGCAAGGCTTGAAAAGCACTGCCGGAGCCGCGACACCGAAATGCTCGGCACTGCGGGATTTGCGCCGCCCGAGCAGTACGGCTTTATGCAGACCGACAACCGCTCGGATATTTATTCGTTCGGTGTTACTATGAAAGAGATACTCGGCGAAAATGCGGACAAGCCGAAATACAGACGGATAATTGAGCGCTGCACGCAGTTTGACCCGGAAAAAAGATATCCCGACATAACGGAAGTCAGCCGCGCGATAAAGCGCACCTCCCGCCCGAATTTTATCCCGTATTTAACGGTCGCAGCTGCTGTG
>JBJFHP010000218.1:0-7217 GCA_051893715.1 Oscillospiraceae bacterium | reverse complement strand
GAGATCTGGGAGATGTGGATAAGACCGTCAACGCCGGGAATGATCTGCGCGAACGCGCCGAACTCAGTGATGGAAACGATGGTAGCCTTGATAACGTCGCCGATCTGGTATTCGGAAACGAACTTTGTCCAGGGGTTCTCGTCGGGATCCTTAGCGGAGAGGGAAACTCTCTTCTTCTCGGGATCAAAGGACTTAACGATAACGTTGATCTTGTCGCCGACCTTAACGATATCCTTGGGGTGACCAACTCTGTTCCATGTCAGCTCAGCGGTGCGAACAAGGCCGTCAACGGGACCGATGTCAACGAATACGCCGTAGTCCTCAATGGAGCGAACCTCGCCCTCGAACTTCTGACCAACCTCGATAGACTCCCAGAACTTAGCCTTTTCAGCGTCGCGGACTTCCTTGTTAGCCTGACGGATAGAGCCAACGACTCTGCCGCCGCGCTGCTCGGAAACCTCGATGATCTTGAACTTAACGGTCTTCTTGAGCAGATCCTCAAGCTTGCCGCTGCGGGGAACACCTGTCTGGGAAGCGGGGATAAATACGCGAATGTTGTTGTAAATGATGATAACGCCGCCCTTAACTACCTGGGAAACAACGCCCTCGACAGTTTCGTTAGCGTCCTTAACAGCTGCGAGCTTCTCAAGACCGAGAGCCGCGTCAACGCGCTTCTTGGACAGAGCAGCCGTACCAACGGAATCGTCAACCTTGATAACGATAGCGTCGATAACGTCGCCGACCTTAACGACATCGGAAACCTCTGCGTTGGGGTCGTTTGTGAGTTCGTCGCGGACTATGTAGCCGGTCTGCTTTGCGCCAACCTCAACTACTGCTTCTTTCTTTGTAACGCTTACAACGGTAGCCTTAACTCTTTTGCCGGTATATAATCTTGTAAAAGACTGATCCTGCTCAAGCAGCGAAGCAAAGTCCTCCTCATTTTCATTTACTTTGGTAATTTCTTCGTTCATTCTTTCATGAACCTCCTTTATAGTATAGGCGGGGGTAGAAGCCCCTGCCGTTATTCCGATAATACTATCGGAGTGCAGTCCGCGCAGCGTCTGCGGGGGAATATCGCCGGCAGTTTCCGCGAACACCGTTTTGCAGTGCCGCGCGCATATATCGGCAAGTTTTCCCGTGTTTGAGCTGCTTCGGCCTCCGACTACTATCATGAGTGCAGCCCGCTTTGCAAGCTCCTCAGCGTTTTTCTGCCGTTCTGCGGTAGCGTTGCAAATAGTATCATATATATCTACGCAGCTGTATTTTTCCCTGATCCTGCGAAAATATTCCTCGGATCTGCTGCGGTCGAAGGTTGTCTGAGTGACGAGCGCCGTCTTTTCATTCCGGGACAATGCGCCGTCGGCAAACAGCTTCTCGATCTCCGCGAAATCTGCGCACGCGAACGCTTTGCAGCGGGCGTGCCCGATTATTCCCGTGACCTCGGGGTGATTTTTGTCGCCGAGCACGATAACAGCGCCGTTTTCAGGCTGTGCGGAAACGATATTGTGTATCTTCTTGACGAAAGGGCAAGTAGCGTCGATGACCTCCGTGCAGAGGCTGCGCGCCGTTTCCTCCGTCTGCGCCGAAACCCCGTGAGAGCGGATAATAAGCGGTTTTCCCGCCGCGTCCTCAACGCGCCCGACGATATGGACGCCCTTGTTTTCAAGGGATTCTGTGACAATTCTGTTATGGATAAGCGGCCCGAGGGTGAACACCTCGCCGTACTTTCCCGCCGAATTTTCTGCGAGCTCAATGGCTCTTTTAACTCCGAAGCAGAAGCCCGACTTCTCCGCGATCTCAACCAACATCGGGGGCGTTCTCCTTCAGCTCTGCAATCCTGTCCATGATATCGGAGCTTATCTGCTTGAGCATTTTTCTGTCGGAAACATCGACGTCGAAATTCTCGGCGGGAATAACCTCGCCTATGCTAATGCAGATCTTTCTGCGGAACTTTTTCGGTCCGTATTTAACGAACACCGGAACGACAGGCACCTTAGCCTGCGCCGCGATGAGCGTAACGCCGCTTTTCGCCTTGCCGAGCTCGCCGTCCTTTGAGCGCGTGCCCTCGGGGAAGATGACGAATATCCGCCCGTGCTTCAAGCTTTCCAGCGCGTTGTCTATCGCCGAGTTATCCTTTGCGCCGCGCTTTACGGGGAAAGCGCCGAGCTTTGTTATGAGCCATGTGAAAATACGGTTTTTTTGGAAAAGCTCCTCCTTCGCCATGAAGGTGTATTTCCCATGGAACGTTATGCCGACCACAGGCGGGTCGTTATTTGAAACGTGGTTCGAGGCGATAATATACCCGCCCTTTTCCTGCGGGATATTCTCCTTTCCCACAACCTGAATGTTAAAAACAATGTGGTAGGCAAAACTTACAAGTTCACGCGCGATTTCGTAGAACATTAAAGTTTCTCCTTGATAAGGCTGCACACCAGCTCAACGGACTGCTCGAAATCAAGCTCCGAGGTGTCCGCAAGCACAGCGTCGTCCGCCTGTTTAAGCGGTGCCACCGCGCGGTGCGAGTCGTTGTAGTCGCGCCGGTTAAGGTCGGAAAGAACGTCGTCAAAGGAAACATCGCTGCCCTTTGCGCGAAGCTCGTCGTAGCGCCTTTTAGCGCGTATTTCGGGTGACGCGGTGAGGAAAATCTTAACCTGCGCGTCCGGCAGGACAACGGTGCCGATGTCGCGCCCGTCCATGATAACGTTGTTTGTGCGGGCGATATCGCGCTGAGTGTCGAGCAGGGCAGCCCTTACCTCGGGGACAGCGCTCACCGCGCTTGCCGCCATGGAAATTTCGGGCAGTCTTATCTCCTCGGACACATCTTCTCCGTTGAGGAAAATATGCTGAACGCCGTCGACAAGTCGAATTTCAAGCTTTATCGAGCCGAGCATTCCCGCGATAGCCGCGGGATCTGTCATGTCAACGCCGTTTCTGTGGCAGAAAAGTCCGACCGAGCGGTAAAGCGCGCCCGTATCGGCGTAAATAAACCCGAGCCGCTGTGCGGCGGTGCGGGCTATGGAGCTTTTTCCTGCCCCGACAGGTCCGTCTATTGCGACAGAAACTAATTTTTCAGCCATGACATACTCCGTTGCGGTTTCACCGAAATAATGTAAATTATTGGACATTTCCGAAAAGGTACAGTTTCCCCAATAATTCATCACTATAGATTATAACATATACGAAAAAAAATTGCAAGGGGGTTTTTAACATTTTCATGTATTTTTCACGATATTGCACGAAAATCAGTGGCTCGCGGCGGATCGACCCGCTGCGCGACCCGTTGAAAACGCTATCTGAAGATTAAAGCCGCCCGTATACGCGTCAACGTCGATTATCTCGCCCGCGAAGAAAAGCCCGCCGCAAAGCTTGCTTTCCATGGTTTTCGGGGAAATCTCCTTAACGGAAACGCCGCCGCGCGTGATTATCGCCTCGTCGACGGGGCGAAAGCGCTCGATATCGAGCGTGATATTTTTGAGCAGGCAAACAAGCCGCCTGCGTTCCTCCTTTGTTATTTCGTCAACGCGCTTGTCCGCAGGGATATCCAGAAGCTCGGGGAACACTCCGAGCAGCTGACGCGGCAGAAGCCCGCCGATCCCCTCTGAAAAAGGTTTTCCGTGCCGCTCGTTGAAATCGCGCAGTATCCGCGCGTCAAGCTGCTTTTCGGAAAGCGCGGGCTTGATGTCAACGGTTATTTTATAGCGCCCGCTTTCCATGTGCGGGATATGCGCGGAGGCGCTCAGCACGGTCGGTCCCGATATTCCGTATTCGGTGAACATAAGCTCGCCGAAATCCTCGTAAATGACCCTGCCGCTGTCGTAAAGCCGCACCGCGGCGTTGCGCAGGGTTAACCCCGCCGCCCGCGACACCCATCTCTGACCTGTCACCATAGCGGAAAGGGAGGGCTCGGGCGGTATCACGGTATGACCCGCGCTTTTCGCGAGGGTGTAGCCGAAGCCGTCGGAGCCGGTCACGGGGTAGGACGCTCCGCCCGTGGCAAGGATTACCGCGCCGCGGTATTCGCCGCGCCTTGTTTTCACTCCGAGGCATTCGCCGTCATTGATGACGAGCGAGCGCACCTCGTCGCGCAGGATATTCACCCCAAGCGCGTCCAGCCGCTTTTCAAGCGCAGCGACGATATCTCCCGCCTTGTCGGAAACGGGGAAAACGCGCTTTCCGCGCTCCGTCTTGAGCGGTACGCCGAGCTCCTCGAAGAAAGCCATGACGTCCTCGGGAGCAAAGCGGGAGAGCGCGCTGTACATGAAATTCGGGTTGCGCGGGATATTTTTGAGCACCTCGTCGGTTGATGAATTGTTGGTGACGTTGCATCTGCCCTTGCCGGTTATCGCGAGCTTTCTGCCGAGGCGGGCGTTCTTTTCGATAAGCGTGACCTGCGCGCCGTATTCCGCCGCGGAAATTGCCGCCATCATACCCGCCGCGCCGCCGCCGACAACTATTACACGGGGGTCACACATCTTTCTTGTAGACCTCGTTGTGATCCCAGAGCTGCTCCAGCTTGCCGAAGGTCTGAACGACGCGGCTGCGGTTTGTTCCCGCAACGGCAACGATAAGCGCGTTGATAAGGCTCATCGGCGCGACAAGGCTGTCCACGAACGAAACCATGTCGGAATACGCGCACAGCGTGTTGTGAGCGAACTGCGTGAGGGGGGAGTTGTCGCTGTCCGTTATAGCGATTATCTGTGCGCCCATTTCGTGCGCGAACTTGCACGCCTGAATGGTACTCGACGCGTAACGCGGGAAGGACATAGCAATAAGCAGGTCGCCCTCGCCGATGTGAATCATCTGCTGATACATCTCGCTTGTCCCAACCGAGCCGACAAGCACTACCTTATCAAAAACGAGCCGCAGATAGTAGTGCATGAAGCTTGCGAGAATGCCCGAGGACATTGCGCCCTGAATGTAGATGCGCTTTGCGGCGATGATGGTGTTCACGGCGTTGTCGAACGCTTCGCGGTCGACAGATTCGATAGTCCTGCGTATCTTGTCGATATCCTGCGTAAGCACGCCCTCGATGGGGTCCTGATCGCCGATCCTGCTTCGGGTGACGTCCATTCTCTGGAGCGAGGTCAGGCGGTTCTTGATATGGCTCTGCAGCGAGCGCTGGAGCTGCGGATAGCCCTCAAAGCCGAGCTCTATCGCAAAGCGAACGACAGTAGACTCGCTGACGTTTACGGCATTGCCGAGCTTCAGCGCGGTCATATACGCAGCCTTTTCATAGTGCTGCAGTATGTAATTTGCGATAAGCTTCTGGCTTTTTGAGAAGCTTGGCATAAGCTCTTCTATTCTTTTGAGTAAATCGTCGGTCACGGTGCTACCTCTTTTCGTGTTTAATATTATACCTTTATAATACTACATAAACGGATTTTTTGCAAGTGATTTTGCAAGTTATTTTCGTTAAAAAATCATTTTGTGTTATTTTTACGGCAAAAAGCGGCAAATATCGTTTTTTTGCCGTTAAGTCTTTGGGATTATCCGACAAGCTGAAATGCGCTGCCCGCAAGCAGCGCATTTCCTGTCTGATATCACTTCTCGATAAGGTCGCCGTAAATAACGCCCAGACCGACGGAGCTCATGTAAACTCTTCCGTAGACATTGAAGTCGCCGTAGACAAAATCACCGTTGCCGGTACCGCCGAACTGATGCTTGTCGTCGTTGATACGGCTCCATGTCTTGCCCTCGTCGGTTGACCAGTAAAGCCCGAGCGGGTCTTCCTTTGTCGGCTGACCCCACATATAAATAGCGCAGGGATCGCCGTCGTTCTTTCCTCTGCCAAGACCCATTACCTGACAGTTGGCAACACCGTCTACCCTTGTGAAGGTCTTGCCGTGATCCTCGGATACCTGAAGTCCCATTGCGGCAAAGTAGATCTTGCCCTCTGTTCCGGGGACAACGATCGGGCGCGACTCGCTGAATATCGTGAGATCCTTGTTCGCGGTGAAGGTCCTTCCGCGGTCGGAGCTGTAATAGAACGAGCTTGCGCTTGCCGCATAAACGTATTCGGGGTTAACGGGGTCTGCGGTCACGCGGCTGATGTTGAGCCCGTTTTCGCTCTGATTCCAGGTTGCTCCCTTGTCCTCTGTCCAGAAGAGGAACGCGCTGTTGGAGGGCGCCCAGTAGAATGTTTTTCCGTCCGAGGACACCGCTACCGAGCCGCCGTGCGCTTTCAGATCGCCGAGGGGGGAGTTATCCACCTTGTTCCATGTAACACCTCTGTCCTCGGTGTACCAGAAGCCGTTGTTGCTCTTATCGCCGCCGCTCTTTACCCATACGTCCGTATTTTCGGCGGCAACGGCAATGCAGGTCATAGAGCCCGCCGTGCTGCTCTGAACGTTGCCGTATTCCTCGGCGCTGTCCTGCACGAAGCCGTCGTAGTCCGCAACGGCGGTAACAAGCTCGCCGCCGGGAATGCTTACCAGCTCATACGGCACTGTTTCCTCAACGCCCTGCGCGCTGAAATAGAACTCGGGGTTATCGTCCCAGATATTGTCGCAGGCGAAAATGCCGTTTCCGGATACTACCATTATTTTATCGGTGTTATTCGGGTCGATGCAAAGCGAGCTGCACCAGTGCATAGCGGTGGTGGACAGCCATTCAACGCCGCCGTTCGAGAAGGTGAGGACGTCGTTGAGGTTCTTCCAGCTCTTGCCGCCGTCAGTCGTTGTGTAGAATATATCGCCCCATGCGCCGTCATGCTGCGGAGCGTACACGTTTTCGGTGCAGGCTACCATTCTGTCGGGGTTTGCGGGGTCAATTGCAACATCTCCGTAAGGGTCCTTTGCGGGGGAGATATCTGTCATTTCGTCTGTCGCGATGTCAAGCAGCCTGATACCGCCCGAGCCTCTCGAGCTGTTCCACGGACCCTCGTCGCCGGCGTAGGTGAGCACGATCTTCCCGTCGCCGTTGTACTTCATTCTCTGAACCATAGAACCCTTAGGCGCGTCTGCGACGGGCGCCCATGTTGCGCCGCCGTCGGTCGACTTGTAAAGGTTGTCGTCCTTTTTGCGGGACAGTGCGACGTATATCGTTGTGCAGCCGTTCTCGTCGCCCGAGGTGGGGTCGATGAGGATACTGCAAATTCCGTTTCCGTTGGAGGTCACTGTTTTTGTTCCGAGGTCAAGCGCGGTGAAGGTATGTCCGCCGTCGGTGGACTTGATAAGACCGCCCGTGCTCATGCCGCCCGCGTAGATGATATTGCTGTT
>JBJFHP010000217.1:0-7222 GCA_051893715.1 Oscillospiraceae bacterium | reverse complement strand
CGGCTTGAGAGCTGTATAACACATAAAACAGTTATCCTCCCCCATTTTGGGGGAGGATTTCTTTTTGTTAATAATGCCGTTAACTATACGGAAAGTAATTTTTGTGGGGGATTTGCGCTTAATGCATGGAATGATTGCGTTTGCGATATTGCGGGCGGTTATTCCGGCGCAGGTGTACATTACCGTGAGATTTCCGCTTGTCAAAATCATTCATGATATTACATATAGTAATAGAGTGGCGCTATGCATTTAATGCGCGGAACGGTGCGCGTTTGCGATATTAAGGGCAGTGATTTCCGCGCGGGTGTTTGTACTTTGCGGTCAATCTGCCGCTGCCGCAGCAGCAACGCTCTCGCCCTCGTTCGGCGTATCCGTTACCACCACGATATCGCCGCCCCGTATCTCGGTCGCGCCCTCGGGGATAATGCTCTGCTCCCCGCGCTTTATCAGCACGATAAGCAGGCTGTCGGGCAGCCGCAGATCCTTTATCCGCTGCCCCAGCCACGGGTGACCGCCCCTGATATGTATTTCGCGGAGCCTGAAGCCCTTGTCCTCCTCGAACGGGGGAACGGACAGGATAATGCTGTCCCGCGCGCAGATCTCCGTGCCGCCGCGCGGGATTATGTTCTCCTCGCCGCGCTTTATCATCACCGCAAGCGAGCCCGTCGGGAAATGCACCTCGCTCAGCTTCTGCCCGACCCACGGGTGCCCGTCGGGAATGAACATTCTCATCATGGTTATCGAGCTTTCCTCCCGATAGTCGTTGAATGTTTTAAGGACATCCGAGCCCTCGTCGATAAGCCCCAGCTTTCTTGCCGCCGTCGGGAGGAGCGTGCCCTGAACCAGCATCGACAGCAGGCAGACGCAGAAAACAATGTTGAATATATTATGCTCCGTCGCCCCGCCGTTCACCACCGCCATTATCGCAAAAACTATCGACGACGCGCCGCGCAGCCCCGCAAGGCTGATAAACGCCCTGTCCCTTATCGGCGATCTCCCGCAGAAAATAAGCGCCGCGACAGGCCGCGAAACAAGCGTCAGGCACAGGAATATAAGCACCGCAGGGAGCAGGCTCTCGATAAACTGCGAC
Organism: Oscillospiraceae bacterium; assembly: GCA_051893715.1. Lineage (GTDB taxonomy): Bacteria > Bacillota > Clostridia > Oscillospirales > Ruminococcaceae > CAG-115. The sequence continues at coordinate 6,132 of JBJFHP010000217.1, read as the reverse complement.
GGAGTTGACAGCAGACCCAGCAGGAAGAACACCGCGATCTGACACAGCCCTGTCACGCCGTTCAGAAAGACGACCGTTTCGCGCCTTGCGGGAAGCTTCGCGTTTCCGAGTATCATTCCCGCAATATAAACGCTAAGGTAGCCGTTCCCGCCGAGAACGGCAGGCAGCCCGTAGGCAAACAGCGCCGCCGCGAGGAATATAATGCACTCAAAGCCGTCGGTAGCCGCCTTGAAATGCCTGATGACAAATACCATAACAACCCCGACAGCCGCCCCGAACAGCACGCCGAAAAACAGCTGCTCCAGTACGAGCAGCGGCACCGACGCCGTACCGCTCCCGCCGAGCAGCGCCAGCGCAATCACCGTCAGCATATAGGAAAACGGGTCGTTCGAGCCGCTCTCTACCTCAAGCAGCGGCGCTATGCCGTTTTTGAGGTCAAGCTTTTTCGAGCGCAGCACCGAGAACACCGACGCGGCGTCCGTCGAGCTTATCACTGCGCCCATAAGAAAGCTCTCCGCTGCGCCGAAATGCAGCACGAAATAGCAGAACAGCGCGGTCACTCCCGCCGTCACAACAACGCCGAGCGTTGACATAAGGCACGCCTTGACCATCACGGGCTTCGCCGTTTCCCATTTAACGGAAAATCCGCCCGTAAACATTATGATGATAAGCGCCGCCTCGCAGACGTACGCCGAGAAAGAATAATTCTCGAACGGAATTTTCAGCAGCCCGTCTGTCCCGAAAAACATACCCACACCTATGAAAATAAGCAGGGCAGGCACGCCTATCTTTCCCGAAAGCCTGTCGGAAAATACGCACATGAGCAGCACCGCCGCAGTGATAATTATTAGCACGGTAAGGTTCATATTCATCGCTCCATTATAATATCGTGGTTACATTTTATCATAATTTGCGGTGATAACTCTATATCCCGCCGTTAATACCATGTTAAGAAAGCGCGCAGCCCCTGATGCTGCGCGCCCGCTTATCACTTGTGCAGCCGCTTAATCATCTTGAAAACAACGCTGTTCTGGTCGACAAGCGGCTTTTTGTGGGTGAAAAATATTATCCCGTCACAGGGCGCCTTTATCTCGTCAATGACCTCGCCCTCGTATGGGTGAATGACCTGCGCGAGGACTTCGCCGCGGCTCACCTCGTCGCCCGAGCTGCACAGCCCGCGGTATATACCCGCCGCGCCGCTCTTGACGTTCATCATCTCGTCCTCCTCGATGATAGTGCCCATGTACCCGCCGTGGCATTTGTACTTGATTATCCCCATTCTCGACAGAAAACGCAGCACGGCAGATACGCCCTGCTCGGCGGAGTCCTCGTCAATGTTCTCGGTCGCGTTGGTGTACACCGAAAACGCCGCCGTGCCGCTTACCTGCCAGTTATAGTTAAGCGTGGTCTGATCCATTGAGGACGGCGTGCGCAATACCACATACGGAAGCCCGAAAAGGTTCGCAAGGCTCGTGTTCTCCTTGCAGGTCTTCATCATGCGGACGTGGGGGATAAATACGCCCGGGATATAAAAGCTCGCGAACTGAACGCCGTACTGATACTGCTTTATCTCGTTAAATACCGCCGCCGCTATGCGCTCCGTTGTTTCCCCGTCGGCGTTCCCGGGGAACATTCGGTTTATATCCGTGTTGTCAAGGCACCAGAAGCGCTTGCTTATGTTCGTGCTGTAATTGTTCAGCGACGGAATGACAAGAATTTCCCTGTCGTAGGCTATGCAGCCCTTTTTCTCGAGAGTGGCAAGCGCCTTGACCAGCCTGCTGCACATATAAAGCTGCTGTATCTCGTTGCCGCGTACCGAGCCGATAACGCAGCAGGACTTTTCGCCCTTTCCGAAGCGGTATCCCGCCACGCGGAAATCGTCGCGGTACGGGCTTGACATACTGAATATTATATCCTTTTTCATCACTGTTCCCCCAATTCTGCCTTGCCGATAAGCACAGCGCCGAAAGGTAGTACCGTTCGGCGCCGCTGCCTGTTATGCAGAAATACTTTTACATACGTCTATCCACTTTTCATAGCCCGAGCACTTTTCAAGCTCGTCTATGGTCAGCTCAACTGCGGTGTTGCCGCTGCCGCAGGCAGGGAAAACCCTGTCGAACCGCCTGAGCGACTCGTCCAGAAAAACGTGCACGCCGTCCTTGATACCGAACGGGCATACTCCGCCCACCGAATGACCGATAAGCTCGTCGACCTCCGCAGGGGTCAGCATTTTCGCCTTTGTGCCGAACTGCGCCTTGTATTTTGCGTTGTCGACCTTCATATCTCCCGCCGTTACTACCATGACAGGCTCGCCGCCCGCCATGAAGGTGAGCGACTTCGCTATCCTCGCAGGCTCGCAGCCCAGCGCCTGCGCCGCAAGCTCAACCGTCGCGCTGCTCTGCGAAAATTCGTGAACCCTGTCCGAAAGTCCGTACCGTTCAAGATGTTCCTTTGCGTTCTCAAATGCCATTTTATTCACCCTCCAGCGGCTTTACATAGTATCTCTCCGCTTTCACTCCGTCTATTGCGTTAATGAAGTCCGTGAACCTTGCGAAGCCGTAATCCGTGAAATCGAAGCCCTCGAACCTCTTTTTAAGGCTGCTGCTGAGCGCCTTTACGCTGTGGCTGCCCTCGCCCCGCGCGAACTCGTTCACGAACTGCTCTATCTCCTCCGTGCGGCGCGCAAAGTCCTCGTCGATTGCAAGCCTGTTGCCCTTAACGACTACTCCAGCCATAGCGGTGACAAGCTTCTTTATGCTGCTGAAGCCGAGCTCCCTGAGGTATGTCCTGCCGTATTTCGCGGAAAGAAGATTTCCGAGCAGCGCAAGCGATACCCCGCCGTCCTCTGCGGCGTAGAACAGTATATCCCGCTTTACTGCATTTATCTCGGGCTTTTCGGGTGACGTTTCCGCCGCCTTTTCGGGCTCTTCCGCTTCCGGTGCTTCCGTTATTTCCGGTGTTACCGTTGTATCCGCCGCTTCCGGTGCTTCCGCTGCCCCGATATTTTCCTCCGTCGGCTGCTCCGCGCGCTTGTTCTTAGACCTGCCGCGGCGGGATCTGCTCTTTTTCGCGGGAGCAGCGGATTCCGCTTCGGCGGGCTTCTCGATGGGAGCGGGTTCTTCTGCGGGCTCAACGGCGGGAGCGGGCGCGGAGGCGGGTTCTTCGGCTTCGCCGACAGCCTCGGGCGCTTCGGCGGTCGTTTTCTCGGGAACAATGTTCTGTTCCTCCGCTGCGGCAGACTGCTCGTCTACCATCTCGGAATACTTGGAATCGGTGAGGTAAATGAAATTCTTCCTTACCCTTACCCCGTCAACCGACGACAGCATTGTCTTGAAGTCATCAAAGCCGAGCTCCGCGCAGTAGCTCTTTCCGAAACGGGAAATAAGCTCGTTATTGAGCTGCCCTATATTGCCGCCGTCGGGCATATTCGCATATGCGTAGCCGAGCACCGCGCTGCAAAGCGACGCGGTATTTACCGTTTCGTGTGCGGTTTCCGCAGCAGCGGGCTGCGGCTCGGCTGCCTCGGCGGTTACCTCCGCAGGCGCGTCCTGTTCTGCCGCCGCAAGGTAGATCCTGTTAGACTTCACGCTTACTCCGTCGACGCCCTCGACAGCGTGCCTGAAATCGGCAGCGCCGAGATCGCTTAAATAGCTCTTTCCGTATTTTGTGATAAATTGGTTGTTGAGCTGCCCCGCGTTGCCGCCGCGCGGCATATTCTCCCTTGCGTATTCAACGACCTCGCTGCTGAACTGCTCTGCGGTTATCGCAAGGGTCTGCTCGGCAGGCTTTTCCGCAATGACAGCGGGCTTTGCTGCGCGCGGCGGCGCCGCGAACGCAATATCCGTGCCGCTGCGGGTGAACCCGTCAAGGCGATCGATGAATTTCGCGAAGCGCTTAGACCCGAATCGGGAATAATCAACCTTTCCGAACGCGGCATTGAGCGCGCTTTCGATCTTCATCATGTTGTCGCGCTGTGCGCCGTGGGTGTTGAGATAATCCGTTATCGCTGCGACAAGCTGCTCCTCGGTCGGCTCGCCCGCGCCTGCGGGAGCGGGGGAGGGAGCTTCGGTGCGCGGCTTACGGAGCGTAACGAAGGTGTTGCTTCTCCTTATTTCGGGGAAGCTGTCGACAAAGCTGCTGAACCTCTTGTAGCCAAGCTCCGCGAAATCAATATTCCCGAAGCGCGAGGTCAGTACCGCCGAAATTTTCGCGAGGTCAAGCCGCTCGCCGCTGTTTTCCGTCACATAATCGAGCAGCGCCTTGCGGATAGTTTTTTCGTCAGCCATTCCCTCGGGCTCGCACACCTGATTGAGATAGCAGAAATGGTGGCAGCTTATCGTAAACGCGCGCGGCGTTTTCAGCTCGCCTATCCCCACGACAAGCTTGCCCGCTTCTCTTAACCGGATAGCAAGCCGCGTGAAGTCGCTGTCGCTGGTCACGAGCACAAAGCCGTCGACATTCCCCGTATAAAGAATGTCCATGGCGTCGATTATCATGGAAAAATCCGTCGCATTTTTCCCCGCAACATAGCAGGTCTGCTGAACGGGCATTATCGAATAATTCACCGAGGGGCTGTGCCAGCCGTTGCCGCCCTTTTCCCAGTCGCCGTAAACGCGCTTGTAGGTCGGAGTGCCGTATTTAACTACCTCCTGCATGATGAACTGTGCGTATTTCGCGGAAACATTATCGCTGTCGATAAGCACCGCGAGCTTTCTTTCTTCTGACATTGTTACCTCTTATTGTTTATTCTTGTATAGTACCGTATTGATGTGCCGTTGCGAAAACAGTGGAAATATAAGGCAATACCGCATAATTATTGTCGTTCGATTGCGCCGCAGATTTCGGTTTGGTGCAACATATCACTTTTCACTTGAAGATGTTACAAACATTTTGCACCAAACCAGCAGATTGTTCAAATTTGACGCAGGCGGGCTGACGCCCGTCAAGGAAAATTTGGGCAATATGGCTAATTCGGCACAATATACAACTGATTGATAAAGTGATACGTTTTATTTTGTGCCGAATTGGAAAGATGCAAGCAAGCGGACGGGCATAAGCCGTAGGCGTTACCGGGCAAAGGCGTAGCCGTTAATTGTGCGGTGTTGCCTTAACCCTTGAAATAAGGAATGAACTTTCCCGCGTCGATAAGCGCCGAATTTCCTCAAATAGCAACAGGTATCTTATCGGTGAACTCGTGATATTTGTAGTCCACCGCAGTGAAGCTGTTCTTGGTGAATTTGTAGAAGTCGGTGATATCCTCTACCTGCATTTCGGGGGCGGGGAAGGGCTTCTTTTCGATAAGGCGCTTTACTGTGTCGACATGGCGGTCGTAAATGTGCGCGTCCGCGATGACGTGGACAAGCTCGCCCGGCTCCAGCCCGCTCGCTTTCGCGAACATGATGAGCAGCGCGGCATACTGACACACGTTCCAGTTGTTCGCGGTCAGCATATCCTGCGAGCGCTGATTGAGGATAGCGTTGAGCTTTCCCTTGGCAACGTTGAACGTCATGGAATATGCGCAGGGCGCAAGCTGCATTTCATGCAGGTCTGCGAAGTTATAGGTGCTTGTCATTATGCGGCGGGAGGCGGGGTTGTGCTTGAGGTCGTACAGCACCTTATCAACCTGATCAAACTCGCCCTCGGGGTATTTGTGCTTAACGCCGAGCTGATAGCCGTATGCCTTGCCGATGGTGCCGTTTTCGTCCGCCCATGAGTCCCAGATGTGGCTTGACAGGTCGGCGATGCGGTTGGATTTCTTCTGATAAATCCAGAGTATCTCGTCAATGGCGCTGCGGTAGTATATCCTGCGCAGCGTCATTATCGGAAATTCCTCCGCGAGGTTATAGCGGTTCACCACCGCAAAGCGCTTTATCGTGTGCGCGGGGGTGCCGTCCTCCCAATGAGGGCGGACGTTAAATTCCTCGTCGGATATCCCGTTTTCGAGGATATCAATGCAATTCTGTATAAAAATTTCATCTGCTCGGCTCATATTTTTCTCCTACCGAATGTTGATATGGTAAAAACCGCGCGGTCGTTTTCAAACCGCGCAAGCTGCGCCGCTGACATCTGATCCTGCCTTATACTATTTTCAATTCAATCTATAGACAAAGTCTATAGATTGAACCCACCGCC
>JBJFHP010000216.1:0-1902 GCA_051893715.1 Oscillospiraceae bacterium | reverse complement strand
GATCTCACAGCGATAGGCGATACCTACATCGTTGCAATGAACATCTACTCCCACAAGGTCGACAACATCGAGGACGCGCTCAATTCCTCCGAGAAGATAAAGGTTGCCGTTCCCAACGACGCGACAAACGAGGGCAGAGCGCTCAAGCTGCTCGAGCAGGCGGGCTTCTTCACCATTGACCCCAACGCGGGAGCTTCCCCCGAGATAAGCGATATCACCGAATACAAAACGGAGATAGAATTTGTTGAAGTCGACGCGAACCTTGTATTCAGCGTGCTTGACGATGTAACCATCGCGGTCATCAACGGCAACTACGCGCTGGACAGCGGGCTTACCGCAGACGACGCTATCTTCAAGGAAAGCAAGTACGACGACAACAGCTACTACTGCCTTATCGCGGTACGCAGCGAGGACGCCGACAACGAGGTCTACAAGAGAATAGTTGAGGAATATCAGACACAGAGCACCATTGACATCTTCAACACCACGTTCGCAGGCTTCTTCGTGCCCGCCTGGACGCTGGAATAATCAGAGAGGACTGAACGAAATGCAGGAGCTTTACGACATAATTTCCGACCGCCAACGCGTTGTTCTCGGCAGCATTGAGGACAAATACCTCACCGACACGCTCGGCAGGCTCAAGGGTACTGCCGCGGCGCTTGTGTTCCCCGTTTCCACCGAGGAAGTAAGCGGGGTGATGAAATATGCCTATGAACACGGTATCCCCGTCACGCCGCGCGGCGCGGGAACAAATCTCGTAGGCTCCACCGTTCCCCATGGCAAGGGCATTATCCTTGACCTCTCGAAAATGAACCGCGTTCTTGAGATAGACAGGGATACCCTGACCGCCGTTGTCGAGCCGGGCGTTGTTTTGCAGGACTTCCAGAAGCTTGTCGAGGAGCAGGGGCTGTTCTACCCTCCCGACCCGGGCGAAAAGACCGCGACGATCGGCGGCAATATTTCCACCAACGCGGGCGGAATGAGAGCCGTAAAATACGGCGTAACGCGCGATTATGTGCGCGGTCTTGAGCTTGTCACCGCAGACGGGCGCGTTATCACCGCAGGGTCAAAGAACGTCAAGGACGCGAGCGGGCTTTCGCTGAAAAGCATAGTCATTGGCTCGGAGGGTACGCTTGCAGTTATCACGAGGTGCATATTAAAGCTTGTCCCCAAGCCCGAGGCTTCGCTTTCCGCCGTCGTTCCTTTCGGCGACCTTCACAAGGGTATCTCGGCTGTTCTTGACATAATCCGCGCGAACGCAAACCCTACCGCGATCGAATTTGCGGAGCGGAGCGTTATCGCCCTCGGCGAGCAGTTCACGGGGCTTCAATTCCCCCGCCCCGACGCGTCGGCATACATAATCCTCACATTCGACGGCACCGCGAAGTCCGTAGAGGAAAGTGCCGAAACGGTAAGAAAAACAGCTATGCAGGCGGGCGCGCTTGACTTCATTCGGCTTGACAGCGAGCTTGCCGCGACGGTATGGAAAATACGCGGCTGCCTTGTCAAGGCTGTGGAAAGCAAGTCGGAGCAGGAGCCTGTCGACCTTGTTGTTCCGATAGACAAAACTGCGGACTTCATCGACTTCGTGCATAAGACCGAGGCGGAAACAAAAATGCAGATGGTTGCTTTCGGTCACGCGGGCGACGGGAACGTTCACCTGTGCATTGTGCGCGGCGAGCGTTCCGACGAGGAATGGGAAAAGCAGCTTTCCGACAATATGCACACCATCTACAACTACGCCTACTCCCTCGGCGGTCTTACCTCCGGAGAGCACGGCATAGGCATAGCAAAGCGCCCCTACTTCCTCGGCAGCACATCGCCCGACAGCCTTGCAATAATGCGCGCGATAAAGAACGCTTGGGACGAAAAGCATATCCTCAACGACCATATTTCCTATCT
>JBJFHP010000215.1:0-34196 GCA_051893715.1 Oscillospiraceae bacterium | reverse complement strand
CACTTGCCGCCTGCATATGCGAAAACTCTGAATATGTATGTAGTGCCGTTCTTCAAGCCGCTTATGGTGTAAGTGTTGGCGGTAATGCTCTTTGCATAGACGGTGCTGTCCGAGCCGCCCTTAATGGTGTATGCGGTTGCGCCGTCAACCTTGTCCCATGTAAGAGTTACCTTGCCGTCGCCAACTGTCGCCTTGAGATTCTGCGGGGTTGTTGTGACGGGCGTTGCCTTTATTGCAGCCGCTGCGCTCCACTTGCCGTTAACGTATGCGAAAACTCTGAACGTGTAGGTAGTGCCGTTCTTCAAGCCGCTTATGGTGTAAGTGTTTGCGGTAATGCTCTTTGCATAAATGGTGCTGTCCGAGCCGCCCTTGACGGTGTACGCGGTCGCGCCGGGAACTTCGTCCCACGACAGCGTTATTTTGCCGTCACCTGCGGTTGCTTTGAGGTTCTGCGGGGTTGTTGTGACGGGCGTTGCCTTTACAGCTGCCGCCGCGCTCCACTTGCCGTTAACGTATGCGAAAACTCTGAATGTGTAGGTAGTGCCGTTCTTCAAGCCGCTTACGGTGTAAGTGTTTGCGGTTATGCTCTTTGCGTAAATGGTGCTGTCCGAGCCGCCCTTAATTGTGTACGCTGTCGCGCCGTCAACCTTGTCCCATGTAAGAGTTACCTTGCCGTCACCGGCGGTAGCTTTAAGGTTCTGCGGGGTTGTTGTTACCGGCGTTGCTTTTATCGCCGTAGCGCCGCTCCACTTGCCGTCAACATATGCGAATACTCTGAACGTGTATTCCTTGCCATTCGTCAGACCCGTTACCGTTGCGGTGTTGGTCTTAATGCTCTTAGCGTAAACGGTAGCGTCAGTGCCGCCCTTTACGGTGTACGCTGTCGCGCCGTCTACTTCGTCCCATGTGAGAGTTACCTTGCCGTCGCCTGCGGTTGCGGTGAGGTTCTGCGGCGCGGTGTTCTTCATCTTAAATCTGCATACAGATCTCGCCGCCGCCGCGTCGCTGTAGTCAACCCAACCCGTGTCCTTGGTGAAACGATACTTGAGCACCTGATATCTGTCCTGATACCAGTTCATCTTATACCATGCGTAGCCTCTCGCGCCATGCGTGCCGTAGGAGCCGTCGCAGGTCACGCCCGAGCCGCAGTATACTGTTGTACCGTCGCTCTTCCATTTGAGGATATAATAGGTGATATCGCCGTCAAGTCCCGTGCGGTCGACATAAACAACGTCAAGTCCGACCATATCGCCGTGAACATAGGTAGAAGTTGCCTCATAGTTTACGACAGAACCGGTCGAGCCGGAGCAGTAGTGGTAGTAATACGAGTCAATAAGCACGCGGGACTCCGAAACGGGCAGCTCGTACCAGCTGCTGTATATATTTCCGGTGGGTAACCACTCGTTTACCGCAACTTCGCCCTGAACCCAATCGCTTCCGGGGGAAGTTTCCTGAACCGCCTCGTAATAATTATCGTACTCGATGACATATTTATCGGCGGTCACTTCGTCGGGGAGCATATCGCAGTAATACCAGCCGTTATCTCCCTTCTCGGGAGCAGCTATCTCATCGCCGAGGTAGCTTCTGCCGCACCTTGTACAGGTGTACTTGACGTTGCCGGGCTCCGTCATTGTGGGCTTGATATAGGACACCTCGTCGCTGTGACCGAGCGCGGGAACAGTTTCCGTGTAGCTGTCGCCGCAGCTGCAGGTGAAAACGCTTCTGCCCGTGTTAACACAGTCGGGAGCAACATATTCGGTGCAGGTGTAGCTGTGAGAATGGGTGTTATAATTCTCCGCCATGGGGTTAACGCTGCCGCTATATGCGCCCGATGTGTTTATCTCAAAGTGAAGGTGAGGACCTGTGGAAGCGCCCGTGCTGCCTACCTGACCGATAACCTGACCCTGCGCAACAGTAGCGCCCTTTGTAACGCCCGAGGGAATGCTGCCGCCCATCATATGCGCATACTGATAATATCTGCCGTCATAGCCTCTGATGATAACGCCCGTGCCGAAGCCGTCGCAGTCGATGCCGCCGCAGTTGTCGGACGTGCAGTTCATGCAGTTCACATGAGTGCAGGTATATACCCTGTAAACAACGCCGCCGTAAGCAGCCACAACATTCGTGCCCGATATACCGCCGCCCGCAATGTCTATGCCGTTATGTGTGCCCGATTTGTATCCCTGCGAAAGAGATGTATACCCGGGTACCGGCCATGTAAGCACAACGCCGTTCTTTTCCTCGGAATAATCCGCTACGCCGTCAAGGTCATGCTCATGCCCGCAGATGTCCGCGGTGTATTCCTCGCATACCTCGTTTTCGGTGGTGACTGCGGCGAACGCATTTAAGCCCGAAAGCCCCGAGATCGCAACGGAAACCGCCATAAGCGCCGAAATGATCCGCTTTTTCAAGCTCAGCGCCTTTGTTTCTCTTTTCATTTCATTACCTCCGTTCAAAATAAGGCGCAATAAGCCCCTGCGCCTATATGATTTCATTTTTATTATACATAAAAATTTACTCAATGTCAAGGATTTTTCTCATTTTAAAGCAATATTGCGGCAAAAACAGGCTGAAAATTTCCGCTTCGCTTACATATTCACGCAAAAGACCCCGTGCCGAAAGACACGGGGTCAATGTTAATTCAATATGATCAATATCACGCGATCAAGCGTTAGGCGTTGCCTTAACGACAGCCGCCGCGCTCCACTTGCCGCCTGCATATGCGAAAACTCTGAATATGTATGTAGTGCCGTTCTTCAAGCCGCTTATGGTGTAAGTGTTGGCGGTAATGCTCTTTGCATAGACGGTGCTGTCCGAGCCGCCCTTAATGGTGTATGCGGTTGCGCCGTCAACCTTGTCCCATGTAAGAGTTACCTTGCCGTCGCCAACTGTCGCCTTGAGATTCTGCGGGGTTGTTGTGACGGGCGTTGCCTTTATTGCAGCCGCTGCGCTCCACTTGCCGTTAACGTATGCGAAAACTCTGAACGTGTAGGTAGTGCCGTTCTTCAAGCCGCTTATGGTGTAGCTGTTTGCGGTAATGCTCTTTGCGTAAACGGTAGCGTCCGTGCCGCCCTTAATGGTGTATGCGGTCGCGCCGTCAACCTTATCCCATGTAAGAGTTATCTTGCCGTCGCCGGCGGTGGCTTTAAGGTTCTGCGGAACTATCGTGAAAGGCGTAGCCTTGACAGCGGCAGCCTTTGTCCACTTGCCGTTAACAAACGCCAATACTCTGAACGTGTATTCCTTGCCGTTTGTCAGCCCAGTTACGGTGTAGGTGTTCGCGGTAAACCCGGTTGCATAAACGGTAGCGTCCGAGCCGCCCCTTACGGCGTATGCAGTAGCTCCGGGGAATACGTCCCAGTTAAGCGTTACCTTACCGTCGCCCGCGGTCGCGGTCAGATTCTGCGGAGCGGGAACAGAGGGAGTTGCCTTTACAGTTGCACCATTTATCCACTTGCCGTCAACATAAACGTATACTCTGAATGTGTATTCAGTGCCGTTGGTAAGACCGGTTGCCGTGAAGGTCGGTTCGGTCAGACCCTTTGCGTAAATAACATCGTTGGTCGCGCCCTTTATCGTGTAGGAAACCGCGTCGGGCACTTCGTCCCATTCAAGGGTTACCTTGCCGTCGCCCGCTGTTGCGGTAAGACCGGTTATAGTGGGAACACTGGGTACAGCCTTGATCGTTGCCGCCTTGCCCCAAACGCCGTCAACATAAGCGTATACTCTGAATGTGTATTCCGTGCCGTTGGTAAGACCGGTTACGGTGCAGGCAGCGTTGGTCAGGCTCTTTGCGTAAATAACGTCGTTGGTCGCGCCCTTTACGGTGTAAGCGGTCGCGCCCTCGACAGGGTTCCATCTGAGCTTGATAATGCCGTCGCCGGGCACGGCAGCAAGTCCCTCGGGGGTGGTAGATGTGGAGTAATATACAACCTCAACATCATCGCCGAAGTATGTTTCAACATATCCGGGGTTATCAATTACAGTATCGGGAAGATATACCGTGCAGAGATCCTCGCAGCCATCGAAAACGCTGGAGGGCAAAGTCTCGATTTTTCTGGGTATCTTTATTGCTACAAGACCGCTATTGGCAAATGCATAGGAACTAATATAGGTTACAGAATCGGGTATGTGTACCGACGTCAGTGCTTTACAGCCGTCGAAAGCGCCGATCGAGATCATGGATATTCCGTTAGGAATATAAACGCTGCTGAGCTTTTCACAGTTGGTGAACATTCCACAGGGCACTTCTGTCATACCGCTTGAAAGAACTGCGCTTTCAAGAGAATCACAGTAGATCATCGCATATTCATCTATACTTGTAACAGAATCGGGGAATGTTATGCTCTTGAGCGCCGTGCAGTCTTCAAACAGATTAGAGGGCACAGTCTTCATTCCGTTGGAAATGGTCATGCTCTCGAGCGAGGTGCAGTTATTAAACACATTGTAGCCGACCGAACCAAGCGTGCTGGGGATAGTAACGCTCTTTAGGGACGTGCAGCTATTGAACGCCTCGTGAGCCAGCTCTGTAACGCCCTCGGGGATAACTATGCTTTCAAGCGCCGTGCACTCCAAAAATGCAGCTTCTCCTATTGTTTTAACCGTACTCGGGAGCTTCAGGGTTTTAAGACCCGAGCAGCCTTTAAGGAATTCATCGGGGATAGTCGTAAAGCCCTCGCCGAGCGTTACGCTTGTAAGGTTGGGGCAGTTACGGAATGTTCTTATGCCAATACTATCTGCCGCACCGAGGAACTTTACGGTAGTAAGTACATTGTTATACGACATGAACTCCGACGGGATATTCTTGATACCTGCGCCGAAGGTTATGCTGCTGAGCTTGTCGCAGCCACTGAACACATTGTCTCCTATGTATTCGACCGAGCCGGGAATGCAGATCTTCTCAAGAGAAGTACAGCCGCCGAACATCCAGTTGGAAAGAATGCTGAGACCCTCGCCGAGCGTTACATCTGTAAGAGATGTACAGCCGAAGAAAATATCACTGCCCATTTCGGTAACAGTACCGGGTATCTTGACGCTCTTGAGAGATGTGCAATTTGAAAACAGAGCATAAGGAATAGTTGTTATGCCCTCTTCAAATACTACAGATTCAAGCTTGTTGCAACCTGAAAGAGCGGTATCATCGATATTTTCGACAGTGCCGGGGAAAACAAGGGATTTCAGCGCATTACAATTATAGAACGCACAGTATCCTATATCCGTGATCCCCTCGGGGAGATCGAGCGCTGTAATGGATACACAGTTGGCAAATGCGTTGCTTCCGATAGTCGTTACCTTGCTGCCAAGGAATTTTACGGTATCAAGGCTGCTGCAGCCATCGAAAGCAGATCTTTCGATCGTCGTTACAGTGCTCGGAATGGATATTGTTTTGAGCGAAGTGCAGCCTAAGAACATTTCTTCGGAAATGCTTGTAATACCCTCGCCGAGAGTTACGTTGGCAAGAGATGAACAGCCGCTGAATATTTCGTCACCCATATTCGTTACGGTTCCGGGTATGCTTACCGTTACGATAGAATCGCAATCATAGAACAACTCATTGGGAATTGTTTTGATACCATTGGAGAATACAACGGTGCTGAGGTTATCACAGCCACTGAAAGGATAGTCGCCGAATTCCGTTACCGTGCCGGGGATAGTTATGCTCGTGAGCGCGTCGCAGCCGCCAAACATATATCCGCCGATCATGGACATACCATTGGCAAGCTTAACGGTGGAGAGCATACTGCAGCCTTCGAATACCCAGTCGCCGACATATGCAGCACCGCCAAAGCCCTCTGCTGTCGTGAGCGAAGAACAATTAGCGAATGCTTCGCCGCCCACGCTCTTAACGCTTGCGGGAACGGTTATCGAAGTGAGCGAGGAGCAATCACGAAAAGCATTATCTCCGATAAATTCAAGCTTAGACGGAAGCGTTACCGACTGAAGATTTTCGCATTCAGCAAACGCGCCGTTTCCAAGCGTCTTGAGGTTAGCGGGAAGAGTTACAGCTGTAAGGCTCGGGCAGAAATTGAACGCACCTTCACCTATCTCCGTAAGACCGGTCGAGAAATTGATCGTAGAAAGCTCTTCGCAGCCTTCGAACGCATAATTGCCTATGGTCGATACAGAGGAGGGTATCGTTACGGACGTAAGCGAGCTGCAGTACGAAAACGTACCTTCGCCTATTGTGTTGACGGTCGAGGGGACAGTCAGTGTTTTAAGAGAGTCACAGGCAGCGAACATATATGCGCCGGTCGCTTTCATGTTACTCGGGAGAGTAAAGGACGAGAGCGACGGGCAGCCTTCAAACACGCCTTCGCCTAACGTCGTCACGGAGCTTGGGATAGTGACGGAAGTCAGATTGGAGTCGGAGAACGCATAGCTTCCTAATTCGGTGACAGAGGTAGGTATGGTGACAGATGTTAAAGAGGCGTCACAGAATGCGTATTCGCCTATTGCCTTGGTCGTGCTCGGGATAGAGAACGAAGAAGCGGTCTTGCCGCCCGGATAGCATACGAGCGTTGTCTTTGCCTTATTATAGAGTACGCCGTTTACAGCCGCAAAGTTGGCGTTTGTTCCGGGGTTAATCGCGGTAAGATTGCTTGCCGCCGCAAGAGAAAAAACGTTCAATGTTGTTACGGTCTGCGGCAGGGTGTATGTAGTATTGGTTTTACCTGTGGGATAAAAAACAAGCTCTGTCTTGTCCGCATTGTAAAGAACGCCGTCAACGGAAACGTAACTTGTATTTGCCGCGTCAACGTTTATTTTCTGCAGAGCCGGACAATTTGCAAAAGCACTTGAAGCAATATACTCCACGTTTGCGGGAATGGTTATATCGGTAAGCACCTTTGAACGGAAAGACTTTACCTTTATCGCCAGCAGGCTATCGGGAAGACGAACCTCTGTAACAGCGGTGAAGTTCATGAACGCACCGGAACCGATTACCTTAACGCCGTCGTCAACATAGATCTTTTTGATCTCGGTGGGATCAAGGCGAAGCTCCTTTATAACATAAGTATAAATCTCTTTGTAATCTACATCGTCAACGCCGCCGACATAAAGCGTGCCGTCGGAAGAATCAAAGTACACCTCTGCCGAAGCCGTCGCCGAAACCGAAATTGACGGATTCATCAGAGCAGCCTGTGCCGCGCCGACGGACGTCAGCCCGATAACAGCCGCCGTCACAGCAACAAGCAGCCGATTTTTTCCTTTTCTCATTTTATTACCTCCATATATTTTTGCGCACAATGCGCTACAATATCATTATATAACAAATGTCGTTTTTGTCAAGGGCTTTTATGAAATTTTTTCCGAAAAAAAGACTGCCCGCACCTCCCTGACGGAAATGCGGGCAGCAAAAATCACATTCTCAGCGCGTCAACAGGCTTTAACGTCGACGCCTTATATGCGGGGTAAGCGCCGAAAACCGCCCCTATCGCCGCCGCCGCAAGCGCCGACAGCACAAGCGAGCCGATGTTAAGCACAAACGGAACTCCCGCGATAAAACACCCGACGACCGACACGAACAGCCCCGAAACTATTCCCGCCATGCTCCCCATTACCGTCAGCACAACGCTTTCCGTCAGAAATTCCGCGCAGATGTCGCGGTTTTTCGCGCCTATCGACTTCTTTATCCCTATCTCCCGCGTTCGCTCGCCGACGCTCATCATCATTGTCGTCATGACCGATATCCCCGACACGACAAGCGATATCCCCGCCACCAGCGAAAGCGCCGTCGTGACTATCGACAGTATATCGTCAAGCTGACCCTTCTGCGAGAGAAGATTGTTGCAGATATAGCCGTCGGTGTGACCGTTCTTTCTGTCGAGTGTGCCCGTCACCTTGTCAACGATAACGCCGTCGCTGTTCATGTCGTCTATCTTGACCGCAAGCTTGTCATAGGTCGTCCGCCCGCAAAGCTGCTGCATTGTCGTTATCGGGATATACATGAACCCCGGCATGATGTTGGACAGCATACCCTGCAAGCTCGAAAGCCCCGACTTCGCCACACCGATTATCTCGAACTCGTGATATTTCCCGCCGAGGAACATTCGGAGCGTTTTCCCGACAACATTGCTCCTGCCGTAGCTTTCTGCCGCGAACTGCTCGTCTATAACGCAGACCCTCAGCCGCGCCGCCGCGTCGGAATCGTTAACGAGCCGCCCGTGCTTTGCCTCGAGAGATATCAGCTTGTCCGCGGACTTGTCCACGCCCCAGACGTAGCAGTCAAGCCGCCTGCCTATCATCTTGACCTCGGTCATGCTCGCCATAAGCGGCATTACGTCCGTTACCCCGTCCACAGCGCGCACCGCCGAAACGTCGCTGTCCGTCAGCGTTACGGAAACGCTCTTTTCCGCCGCCTGAACAAGAAGCGTGTCCACACCCATAGTTACAAGCGTTTTGCTCACCTGCGCCGTGCCGACTGTCCCGACGGTGGATATCAGCACCACCGAAAAAACGCCCACCGCTATTCCCGCCATAGTCAGCACAGAGCGCGTGCGGCTGCGGAATATGTTCATGAGCGACCTTATTATATTAGTTACCACTGCCATTTTTATCCCCCGACCTTATAAAGCTCCTGCCCTCTATTTCCTCGGGTGAATAAAAAAGCTCCTCCCCCGCCGAAACGCCCTTTATTACCTCCGTCCCGTCGGAAAATTCCGCGCCCGTGAATATCTCCCTGCGGACCGCCTTGCCGTCCTCATATACATATACGAACTCGCCCGCGTCGTCCTGCCCTATCGCGGTATACGGAACAACGCATATCATGTGCGGGTCGGATAACTGCACCTCTATGTCCGCGCTAAGCCCCGATTTCAGCCGCTCGTCCTCCTCGTCCGGCTTTACCTGAATATCCACTACCGTTTCAAGGACAGCCCCGTTGTATTTGCTGCGCGCCGCAGACGCGATATGGCTCACCTTCCCCGTAAAAATTTCGTCGGGATATGCCGCGCAGCGGAAAACCACCGACTGACCCTCGCAGACGCGCGCAATGTCGTTTTCGCTCACCGCAGCGGATATCACAAGCGAATTTGTCGGCGCTACCGTCGCAATGCTGTATCCGCTTTCGACTGCCGCCCCGTCAGCCGCCGTCGAAATGACCCTCCCCGAGCAGTCGGCAGTCACCTTTTCGGGAATAAGCGCGACCGCCGTCGAAAGGTTTGCCGCCGCGACCGCAAGCTGCGACACCTGCCCAAGGCTCTCGATAAGCGAAGCCGTTCCCTCCTTATCAACAACGGCAACGGTATCCCCCACCGCAACAATATCGCCCTCGCCGACGCAGAAGCGCTTTAACACCAGCGGGAGCGCGGAGGTTATGTCGCGCTGACCGATATATGCGAGCGAGCCGCTCCCCGACACGCTTTCGTTATAGCTGCGGGTCATCACGGGGACGGTTTCGGAAGCGGGGACGGCGCTCTCGACGACCTCGGGGACAGCGCCCGCAAGCGCCGCAAGCACGGTGCAGGCGCTCAGCACAGCAAGAATTTTCTTCATTGAATTTATCATTCCTTTCGCCGGATTTATTACCTCTTTATTGTTGCGAAAATGCGCGTAATTATTCCTACATAGTTATCATCTGCGAAAAAATAAGCCATAAGCACCTTATAAAATCCATGCGCGGTATATCCTTTTCCGCGACGATATCCGACCGAAACACCTCTATCCCGTCAAGCGTTACGAGATATTCCCCGACGAACTGCCCCTTTTCAACAGGCGCTTCAAGCTGCTCCACAAAGGTGTATTCATACTTCACCGCGCCCGAGCGCCCCTTTTTTATAACGCACTCGCTCCTGTCCGCTATTACCGGAATTACTTCCCTTTCCGTGCCCCGTCTTACCTTTATCGGGTCAAGCTGCGAATAATCTATCTCGGGCGTGAATTTCTCGAACGAGCCGAAGCCGTAATCAAGCAGGCTCTCCGCCGAATTGAAGCGTTCCTCGTCGGTCGCGTTTCCGAGCGTCACCGCCACCAGCCGCATATCCCCGCGCTCCGCGCAGACAGTCAGGCAGCAGCCCGCATTGTCGGTCGTTCCGGTTTTGCCGCCGAGAATGCCGTCGTAATATCGCACCATTTTGTTGGTGTTAACAAGCTGAGTTGCTCCCCCGCGGAGATAATCCATCCATGTCAGCATCCACCCGCGGAACACCTCGTGCTCCATAAGCTGCGCCGTAGCAGCGGCAATGTCCCTTGCGGTCGAATAGTGACCGTCCTCGTCATAGCCTGTGCAGTTCTTGTAATGGGTGTTTTTCATGCCGAGCTCGGCGGCGCGCTTGTTCATTTTCTTTACAAACTGCGCTTCGCTGCCCGCCGTGTGCTCCGCAAGCGCAACGCACGCGTCGTTCGCCGAGCTTATTATAACAGCCTCGATAAGCTCGGCGGCAGTCATTTCCTCCCCCGCCTCCAGCCATATGACCGAGCCGTCCATGCTCGCCGCATAAGATGTCGCCCTGACCGTTTCCTCGAGAGAAAGCTTTCCCTCCTCTATCTCCTCCGCCCAGATAAGCAGCGCCATTACCTTTGTCACCGAAGCCATCGGCAGCTTCATGTCGGCGTTTTCGGAATACAGCACCTGACCTGTTTCCGCCTCGATAAGTATTTCAGCCGCAGGCTTTTTCTCCTCCGCTTGCGCTGTTTCCTCTGCTTTTGCCGTTTTGGGAACAAAAGAGCACAGCATTACCGCAGCCGCTGCCGCCGCGCAAACCAGCCTTTTAAGTGTGTTCATGGGGCAATTCTCCTTTTTACAATGATATACTATTATAATATACAGTCTGTCGAAAAGGTCTTTTCAAAAAAAATGAATATTGAATAATGAATAACGAAGAATGAATAATGGTGGTATCGGCTCCGCCGATTGTTCTAAAAAAATGATTATACCGCAAATTTTAAAATCCGTGCCCGCAGGGCACACCAAAATTATTCATTATTCATTATTCTCTATTCATTATTCATTAAGATAAACACCGTTTTCAGTGTTTATCGACAATCTGACTATTATAATATATTTGTCCGAATAATATTTTATGAGAAATTTTCAACATTTCAACATGAAAAAGCCCCCGCCAAGGCGTGCCGCCTTAGGCAGTTACGCCTCGCCGAGGCTTCATCTTTTTTACAGATGATTTGCTCGGCGGGTCGAAAACCGCTTTACAGACAGCACCCTAAGCAGGAGCTCTCTCAAAATATATGGGGGGAAGGAGAAATCGGTTATTTCGCAGTTATAACATACTGCTTTGAATTTAAGGAGTAAACCTTTTTGCCGTTGATGACGGTATACGCCTTAACGCTGTAAATGTATTTCTTTCCGGCAACCGCCGTTTCATCGGTGAAAGCTGTTTCGTCCTCCGTATCGGCGATTATCTTGCTGGACGAGCTGCTCTTGTAAACCTTGCGGTATACGACATACCCGTCCGCGCCCTCGGAGTCGTCCCATTTAAGTACAACGCCGTTCGTTGTGGATTTTCTGTATGTTATCGCCACCTTTGCGGGACGTACCGTTACGGTGACCTTCTTTATCTTCGCGGGGTTGGATTTCGACGTTACGGTTATCACTGCGCGGCCTGTTGATACCGCAGTTACCCTTCCGTTAGCGTCAACCGTTGCAACATCGGTATCCGACGACTCGAAAAGCAGCGTTTTATCGTCCGCATTGCTCGGGTATACCTTTGTTTTAAATGTAAAGCTCGTTCCTACGGTGATAGTCTTTGACTTTGACGGAGTGACCGAAATGCTTGTCACAGGCATTTCAACTGTAACCCTGCAAACGGCAGTCTTACCGTTCTGCGTCGTTACGGTGATATCCGCAGTGCCCTTTGCTATGCCCTTTACAAGACCGTCCGCCGTGACTGTCGCGACATTTACGTTTGAGCTGCTCCATGTAAAGGTAACAGGCGCGTCGGTCGGGGTAACGGAAGCTTTCAGCTGAACCGTTGCTCCCGGCTTTACAGTCGCCGCTGTCTTGTCGAGCGTTACGCTTTCCGGCTGCTTTACCGAGGCGCGAAGCGCGTCTTTTATTACCACAACGGGAGTAGTCTGCGCGCCGCCGCTGCTGTTGCCGACCTGACCGTAATTATTTACGCCCCAGCAGTAGAGCGTGCCGCCCGTGCGGATAAATCCGCCGAAGCCGTTTCCTAAGGATACAAATTCCGCGCCCGTGCCGGTTTGATTTACAAATTCGCTGCTGTTTTTCACTGTTCCGTCGCCAAGCTCGCCGTTCGCGTTAGTTCCCGCAAGGGAGAGCGTTCCGTCGGAGAAAAGCACCGCGCAGGTGACCTTTCCCGCAGCGACCGCCGCCGCCTTATTTGCAACGCATTCCGGAGTTCTTACGCGGCGCGCGGCTGTGCCGAGCTGACCGTTGCTGTTAAGCCCGAATACCCACACTCTGCCGTCGGTATCGACTGCCATAGAATGGTTATCGCAAGCCGCAATATCGGTGAATTTGTCCGCTTCAAGCGCCGTGCCGCCCGTTCTGTTCGGCTCGCGGTATATCTCAAGCTTTGTCGGAATATCGGTCTGAACGCCTATGACATCTACGCCGAGCTGATCGTAGCTGTTCGAGCCCCAAACCCATACCGTATTGTCATTGTCCAGCGCAAGGACATGATTTGTCCCCACAGCAAGCTTCTTTATATTTATCGGCGCGTCGCCGAGAATAGTCGGCTCGTCCGTCTTTGTACCGAGGTCAAGAAGTCTGCTCGCAGTGTCCCTGCCCCAGCCGTAGACCGTGCCGTCTACCAACGCGTAAGCACAGCCCTCCGAGGTGTAAATTTCGATATTCTTTCCGGCGGGAATAAGCCAGTTTGCCTGCGGAGAGGTAACTATCGCCGACTTTGTTTTAATGCCGAGCATTCCCTCGGTGTTGTCGCCGAATACATAAACCGAATTATCCGCCGCGAGCGCGAAAGTCACCTTGTTGCCGCACCATACCTTTGTAAATTCAATGCGTGCGTTTACCCTTGTGGGATTGCTGCGCGCCGTCGTGTCGCCCAGCCCGAGCTGACCCCTGTCGTTGCTGCCC
The DNA here is from genome assembly GCA_051893715.1 of Oscillospiraceae bacterium. Taxonomy (GTDB): domain Bacteria; phylum Bacillota; class Clostridia; order Oscillospirales; family Ruminococcaceae; genus CAG-115. The sequence goes on along the minus strand of JBJFHP010000215.1, from coordinate 21,184 downwards.
CAGGTGTAAAGCTTGCCGCTTTCATCAACGGCTGCCGCATGGTCCGTTCCCGCAGAATAGGATACAATTTTCGCAGCCACCTTAACGGGCTTTGATACCGAGCTTAAATTTATGGTGAAAAGCTGACCGCAAGTGCCGTCGCCCGCCGCAGTTACCGTTCCGTCCGTTCTGAGCACGAGCGAGTGAGTATCGCTGACCGCATATGCCGCCGCATTGTATACCACCGCCGCAGGGCTCGCCAGATCCTCTGTTTTGCCGTTATGAAGCTGCGCAAAGGAATTGCCGCCCCATGTGTAAAGCGTGCCGTTCGCGCCGAGAGCGCCCGTGGAGCTGTCCCCCGCAAAAACCGCCGCCGCATTCGTCACACCTGCCGAAACAAAGCTGTTGGACACACGGTAGCCGCCGTTTCCGAGCTGACCGCTGCTGTTTGCGCCCGCGGTGAGCACCGTTCCGTCCTTTTTGAGAACAACGGAATGATCGCTGCCCGCTTCCGCCATTGCTATACCGTCGGATATTACCTTAACGGGCGTGCTGCGGCTGCTGTAATCGCCCAGACCGAGCTGACCGCTGCCGTTGCTGCCGCAGACATAAAGCTCGCCTTTTTTGGTGACAAAAAGCGAGAATGCGTCGCCCGCCGCAATATCGGCAACTCCGTCCATTATTTTAACGGGTTCGTTTTCATAATAATTTGAGGAAAAGCCGAGCTCGCCGCTGCCGTTGCTGCCCCAGCCGTACACCGACCCGTCGGTTTTCAGCGCGATCGTGTGGGTGTCGCCCGCAGCGACTGCCGCCACATTATCCATCAGCTTCAACGGCACGGTGATAACATCGACCGCCTTTGACGGCGCTATCTGTCCGTCGGAATTGTCGCCCCAGCCGTACAGCGTTCCCCTTGCGTCTATGGCGAAGCTCACATCATCGTTTGCCTCGGCGAAAACTATGTTCGTCATGACCCTTACGCCGTCCGACTCGGCAATATTATTAACCCCGAGCTGACCAAAGCTGTTGTCGCCCGCAGCCCATAACGAGCTGTCGTTTTTAATAACAAGGCTGTGGCTCGTGCCGACGGCAATAGTGTCGGTGCTGTAAGTCACCGAAGCCGCCGAAGCCGCAGTGCCTGCCGCTTCAAAAGATACCGCGCTTATCAGTCCGACCGCGCTCATCGCAGCCGAAATAAACCTCTTGACTGACATACCCATATTTCCTCCCCCAAAATTTCAATTATATCTGTCGGAACAATTCCGACCTCTCACTATATAAAACAATATTCGGGTATCAAAAGTTGCACATTTTCCCAAAAATTTTTTGTGTTTTTATTCTAGCGCGGATAACTTAAATATTTGGGGGCATAATATTTAATTTTTTCTTAAAAAAATCCCCGAGCAAAAGAGCCCGGGGATCACAGACTATCTATAAACCCTGAAAACAATGTTTATCTTATTGAATAATGAATAACGAATAGTGAATAATGAATAATTTTGGTGTGCCCTTCGGGCACGGATTTTAAAAAGGGCGGTACAATCTCTTTTTATAACGATCGGCGAAGCCGATACCTCCATTATTCATTCTTCTTTATTCATTATTCAATATTCATTCCTTGTCGAAAAGACTTTTTCTACAGACTGAAATCCCCGAGCCGCAAAGCCCGGGGATCATTTGTATATTCAAATATATTCAAAATTCCAGCGCCTCTCCTCCGCCGAAATACATCAGCCTGTCGCCGAGTATCTCGTCCATGGTGTCGAAGCCCTTAAAGCCCGTGCAGTGGCAGGCGTATATCTTTTCCGCGCCGCTGTACTTGAGCGAGCGCGCCTGAGAGGTCACATATTCCGCGGAGCAGTTAAGCGTTTTCGGATTGCTCCCGCTGAAATGAAAGCCGCCTATCACCGCGAGTATCGGTATGCCGTGCCACCTGCGCGACACCGTATCCAGCATATTCATCACGCCGCAGTGAAAGCACCCTCCGATAAGGACGAGCCCCTCCGCTTTGCGCTTTTTCGGGAATATCACCGCGAAGCTCTCGTCGGAATTGTCGAACGGCACCGCCTTTTTCCCGTCAAGGACAAAGCTGTTCCTGTCGGGGTTGATATTCTTTTCCTCAAAATCCTCGCAGGACGCAAGGTAAAAGCCCTCGCATACCTCCGAAAAGCTGTTGAAAAGGATAAGGTTGTCCGCATATTTCTTAAAAAACGACTTTCCCTCTCCGACAGGCGTTCTGAAAAGCCCGTTCTTCCTGAAAACCTCCGCCTGCGACGCAGCCCTCATGTAGATCTCCGCGCGCGGGTTAAGCTTCATCACGCTTTCTATGCCGCCGATATGCGCCGCATGGTTGTGCGTTATCACCACCGCGTCGATATTGTCTATCGGGAGCCGCATTCTCCGCGCATTGTCGACAGCTTTTCCCGTAAGCCCTGTGTCAATAAGATAATTCCTGCCGCCGTATTCCACAAAAAGCGACATTCCGTCCTCGTATAACAGCTTTTCGTCGACCGCAGTGTTTTCGATAAGACAAATAATTTTCAAGCCGTCCGCCGCCTCCGTTAATTTTTTGGCAAAACCGCCGTTAAGCCTCGCAGTGCTTCGTCACGAATTTCTTTATCGCTTCAAAGCTCTCCGCGCTTATGCAGTGCTCAATGCGGCAGGCGTCCTCCGCCGCGACGTCCTCGTTAACGCCAAGCGAAATAAGCCAGTCTGTGAACAGAATATGGCGCTCATACACCCGCTCGGCTATCTCCCTGCCCTTGTCCGTCAGGGTTATATAGCCGTTGCCGTCAATGCTGATACAGCCGTCCTCGCGGAGATTTTTCATAGCAACGCTGACGCTCGGCTTTGAAAACTCCATTTCCGTGGCTATGTCAACGGAGCGTACTCCCCCGTTTCTTTCGTTTAAGATGAGGATAGTTTCGAGATAGTTTTCCTTTGATTCAAATATTCTGTCCTTCATTACGTTCCGCCGCCTTTCTACGGACAATTATTCTTATAAAACATTGTACCATATTAAGCTTTATAAGTCAAGTCCGCCCGCGTTATTTGCCGTCCATGCTGAGTATACGCGCGATAACGCTGCCCTCGTAAACAATGGGGTATTCGCGCAGGGAAAACAGAAGCCCGTCTGCGGGTGCGGACACCTCCTGCTCGACCGTGCCGCTTATGGGATTGACTATCTCGCCGATTACAGACCCCTTTGAAAGCCACATATTGTGCTCAACGCTCGGTATGAATATCCCGCCCGCACCGGAGTGTATCACCCTGACCGAGCCGTCCGTTGACACCATCGGGTGGGACACCTTCTCCTCCGCGCCCGTCCATATGCCGAGCTCCGACATGAGCCGGAATATTCCCGAAAGCAGCTGGAAGCAGTATTCCTTGGTTATCCGCTGACCCACGCCCATTTCTATAACAAGCGTCGGCACGCCCGCGCGGTTGAGCGAATCGGCAAGCGAGCCCTCGCCGACTGCGTTCGAGTCGTGCACCCAAACGAGGTCGGTATTGAGCATTTTCGCGTAACGGAGCAGCTTTGAGCTGTTTTCCTGCGTTATCCTCACCTGCGGTATCTCGCGGATAAATATATTGCTCGCGTGGATATCAATGCAGATGTCCGCGCCGCTGATATCCTGCAGCAGCTTCGCCGCAATGCTCTCCGCGATAGCGCCCGTGTCCGAGCCGGGGAATATCCTGTTCATGTCAAGCCCCGACATGGGCACCGCGCGCGTCACCGACTCCATTCCGAGCGGATTTATCGACGGGTAGATGTCAATAGTGCCGTGCAGGCAGGACATATTCGCCGTTATGCGCTTCACGAGCTCATAACAGACGTACTGCCCCTCCAGCTCGTCGCCGTGTATTCCCGTAACGACGGCAATGCGCTTTCCCTCGCCGCCGCAAAGGTGGTTTTTCTTGATAGTCAGCTCCTCGTCGGCAGGGAGCTTAACAGTGACAATGTTTTCAATCATGTTATATTCCTCATATATATTACCAACAGTAAATTATTCCACCGATTTCAGTGACTCGACCATGCTTATTTTCTTAAGCACATTCGTCATGATAAGGTTGACGACAAGCGAGAACACTATCGTGACAAGGAACGCCCAGACATAGGACAGCAGGTGTATGCTCCTGCCGAACATTACCTCGTCTATCTCGGCGGTGGTTATTACGAACATACAGAGCGCCGTGCCGAGCCCCAGCCCGACAGCCGCTCCCATTACGGAAAGTATAATATTCTCTCTGAATACATAGCTTGATACCTCGCGGTCATAGAAGCCGAGTACCTTAAGCGTTGCGATCTCGCGTATACGCTCCGTAATATTAACATTCGTAAGGTTGTAAAGCACCACGAACGCAAGCGCTCCCGCCGATACGATAAGCACCATAACAACAAGGTCCATGATCTTTATCGTGTCGCTGAACGTGCTTGAGGAGGACGAGTTCATCATAACGGAAAGTACCGCGTCGTTTTTGAGCATTTTCTCGCTGAACGCGTTGCCGTCGCCGCTTTCGGTTATCCCGTTGTAAAAATAGATGATGTTGTATTCGGGCTGCCTGCCGAATATCTCCTCATACTGCGCGCTAGTCATATAGAGGTAATTTCCGACATAATGCTCCGTAAGTCCGCTTATGGTGAGATCCCTTTCTTCGCTGTCATTTATGCGGATACGCGCTGTTTCTCCCTTTCCCCTGCCGAGAAGCCTGCCCGTTTTTTCGGTGGCAATTATCCCGTCGGAAAGGCTCAGCTTTTCGCCCGAAACTCGCTCATGCAGGTCTATCATCTGCCCGAATACCTCCGCGTCCTCTACGCAGGTAACGTAAGCCTGAATGGTGGTTCCGCTGCCCGTGAGGGTGTACTGCTTTATCAGAGCGCGCGTTGTAAGCGTGTCGGGGCAGTAATCATTCATGTCGGAATATATGCTTTCAAGCTCCTCGTCGGTTATATCGGAGTCGTAAGCCAAATACCCGTTGTATTTATATATAGAATTATACTGTAAGTTTACAATATCACCTATTGAATCTTTAAGACCGAACCCCGTCAGCGACAGCGCGGTACAGCCCGCAATGCCGATGACCGTCATGAACATTCTGCGCTTGTACCTGAAAAGATTGCGACCGGAAACTTTCCCGAAAAAGCCCATTCTGTTCCAGATAAAGCCGATACGCTCGATAAGCACTCTCTTTCCCGCTTTGGGCGCTTTAGGCCGCATAAGGCTTGCGGGGGTTTCCTTCAGCACCTTCTTTGACGTAAAGAAAACCGTCAGCGCTATCGCCGCGACCATTGACCCTACCGAGATAAGAATGTTCGATATGTTATACAGATAGTGTATTTCAGTAATATTATACAGCATGGAATATGCATATATAATTACCGTCGGGAAAATCAGCACTCCCGCAAACGCGCCGAGTATACTTCCGACTGCCGCCGCCGTGACCGCATAGGTCATGTAATGCCGCATTATCGTCGCGTTGGAATAGCCGAGCGCTTTCAGCGTGCCTATCTGCGTGCGCTGCTCCTCGACCATTCTTGACATGGTGGTAAGGCAGACGAGCGCCGCGACAAGCAGGAAGAAAACCGGGAATATCGAGGCTATCTTCCCTATCCTCTCGGAATTGCTGTCGTATTCGGCATAGCCCGCGTTATCGTCGCGCAGGAAAATATACCACTTCGCCTCGCCCGCGTCGGATATTTTCTCCCGCGCGTCGGCAAGCTCCTTTTCCGCGTCCGCTATCTCGGTGTTGAATTTCTCCTCGCCCTCGGCGTAGTCAATAAGACCGTCGGAATACTTCTGCTTTGCGTCCTCAAGCTCCGCTGCGCCGTCGTTGTACTTTTTAACGCCGTCCTCGTATTCCGCGCGCTTTTCCGCAAGCTCCGCGGCGCCGCTGTCGTAATCGCGCTGCGCCTGTTCAAGGGTGTTTACTCCCTCGTTATACTGCGCAAGTCCGTCGTTATATTCCGCGAGCCCGTCCTCGTATTTCTTCTTTCCCTCCGCAAAATCGGCGGCGGAACTGTTATACTCCGCAAGTCCCGCGTTGTACTGCGCGTAGCCCTCGTCTATCTGCTTCTGCGCTGCGGCAAGCTGCGCCTCGCCGTCGGATATCGTCTTTTCGTTTGCGGCAATTTCCTCCGCTGCCGCGGTCAGCTGCTGCTCGGTCTGCCCGAGCGTCAGCCTTGTCTGCTCCAGCACCGCGCCCGTCTGCTCCAGCGCCTGCTTCTGCGCTTCGAGCTGTGCGCGCTGCTGCTGCAGCTGCGGGTTATCCTTTCCGTAAAGCTGCTCCGCTTGTTCAAGCTGAATTTCCGCCTGTTCAAGCTGCGCCTTGCCGTCGTTGTACTGCGCGAGCCCCTGCTCATACTGCTGCTTTCCCAAGTCGTACTGCGCCTGCCCGTCGGCAAGCTGCTGCTTTGCCTGCTCCAGCGCCGCCTTGCCCTGCGAAAGCTCCTCCGATTTTGCGTTAACTTCCGCCTGCGCCGCGTCAAGCTGCGCCTTGCTGTCATCTAGCTGCTTTTTCGCGTCGGCAAGCTGCTTTTCGCCCTCGTCTATCTCCTTTTTTGAATCCGCGAGAGTCTGCGCGGCTTCGTCAAGCTTTACCTTATTATCATTGAGCTCCGCCCAACCGTCGTCAAGCTGCTTTTTCGCGTCGGCAAGCTGCTCCTCCGCGTCGGCGAGCTGCGCCGCGCCGTCGTCAAGCTCCGCCTTTGCGTCGGCGAGCTCCTTTTCTCCGTCGGCTATCTGCTGCTCCGCGTCGGCAAGCTCTGCCTTTGCGTCGTCAAGCTCTTTCCGACCGTCGATCTTCGCCTGCGCAAGCTCCTCCTCGCCGTCGGCTATCTCGCGCTCCGCGTCGCCGACTACCTCGTCGTAGCGTATCTCGGAGCGCTCCTTTCCGAGCTCCTCGAGCCTGTCGCTTATCCTGTCGCGAAGCTCCTCGTATTCTGCGGAGTAGCTCTGCATTCCTTTCAGTTCATCGGAGGTCACATATATCTCCGTGTATACTTCCTGCGTGAAATTACTTTTGGTAACATACATAAACGCGTCGATAACGCCGTCGCCGACAGTCGTACTTCCGCGCTGTGTTACCGAAATGAACATCGGCGTGTTATATATTCCCACAACAGTATACTCGGAGTTATTCAACGGGAAATCTTCCGCATCTGTTAAATCCGCCATAGTAACGGTATCGCCGAGTTCAATGCCGCCTTTCAGTACATTGAAATTGACAATGCACTCGTTATCCGCCTGCGGCGCTCTGCCCTCGACAATATCAATGCGGTTCACCTCGTCGTTGTTCCACGAGTAAACGCGGGTCAGGAACTCCCTTTCCCCGTTTCTGAGGGCAAGGTCGGTGTATTTTGAGGTGTAAACTCCCGAAACGCCGTCTATCTCCGCTATTGCCGCCGCGTCGCCGTCGGTAAGCCCGAATGTCGACAGCACGCGCAGGTCGAACAGGTCGTGCCCGTCGTAATAATCGTCGGCGGAAACCTTCATCATCTCGTTGGTCGCGCGGACGCCGCTGAAAAAGCCGACGCCGATAGCGCAGATGGTGAAAATGGAGAGAAAACGGTTTTTCGTTCGGGATATTTCCCTGAAAATATTCTTATTTACAGCTTTCATTTACCCTCCCGTTACCACTCTATCTCTTCCACGGGGGTTGGATTTTCGTTTATGGAAATGCTGCTCACCTTGCTGTTTTTTATGCGGATAACCCTGTCCGCCATGGGACATATCGCGGAGTTGTGCGTTACAAGAATAACGGTCATTCCGTCGCGGCGGCAGGTATCCTGCAAAAGCTTCAGTATCATTTTTCCCGTGTTGTAGTCCAGCGCGCCGGTCGGCTCGTCGCAAAGCAGCAGCTTCGGCTTTTTGCTGAGCGCTCGCGCAATGGAAACGCGCTGCTGCTCGCCGCCCGAAAGCTGCGCGGGGAAGTTCCCCATGCGTTCGCCAAGCCCCACCTTTTCGAGGATCTCCGCAGCGGGAATAAAATCGCTTGTCGTCTGTGCAGCGAGCTCTACATTTTCCTTTGCGGTAAGATTAGGCAGAAGATTGTAAAACTGGAATATAAAGCCAATATCATAACGGCGATACTGCGTGAGCTGTTTCCTGTTATACCCGTCGATACGCTTCCCGTCTACGCTGATAACGCCCTCGTCGCAGTTGTCCATTCCTCCGAGCATATTCAGCACGGTCGTCTTTCCCGAGCCGCTCGGTCCTACAATAATAACAAACTCGCCTTTTTCTATATCAAATGTCATTCCGTCGGCAGCGTTTATTGTTACTTCTCCCATATGATAGCGCTTATATACGTTTTCAAGGGTCACAAAAGCCATGTCATTCTCCTATTCTCTGTCAGCCCGCCGTAAAACAAAGGCAGGACAAGCCCGCCTTAAATGCACTTTGACATTTAAGGCAGATATTATCCCACCCTTTTCATATAAGGGAGCATTCCCGAAAACCCGCTTACGGGCTTTCCGCGCTTCCCATCAATTAACCTATCTTGCTCTTTCCGCCCATGTACGGTCTGAGTACCTCGGGGATATTGACTGTTCCGTCAGCGTTCAGGTTGTTCTCAAGGAATGCGATAAGCATTCTGGGAGGAGCAACTACCGTGTTGTTCAGCGTGTGTGCAAAGTACTTCTTGCCGTCCTTGCCGTTAACGCGTATCTTCAGGCGGCGTGCCTGCGCGTCGCCGAGGTTGGAGCAGCTGCCTACCTCGAAATACTTCTTCTGGCGCGGCGACCACGCCTCAACGTCGTAGCTCTTTACCTTGAGGTCGGCAAGATCGCCCGAGCAGCACTCGATAGTTCTTACGGGGATATCCATGCTTCTGAACAGGTCAACAGTGTTCTGCCACAGCTTGTCGAACCACATTGCGGAATCCTCGGGCTTGCAGACAACTATCATTTCCTGCTTTTCAAACTGGTGTATTCTGTATACGCCGCGCTCCTCGATACCGTGCGCGCCCTTTTCCTTGCGGAAGCAGGGGGAGTAGCTGGTGAGAGTTCTCGGGAGCGTTTCCCCGTCAAGAATGGTGTCGATAAACTTGCCTATCATGGAGTGCTCGGAGGTACCGATAAGGTAGAGATCCTCGCCCTCAATCTTATACATCATTGCGTCCATTTCCGCAAAGCTCATAACGCCGGTAACAACGTTGCTTCTTATCATATACGGCGGAATGCAGTAGGTGAAGCCGCGGTCGATCATGAAATCTCTCGCGTAGGAAATAACGGCGGAGTGCAGTCTTGCAATGTCTCCCATGAGATAATAGAAGCCGTTGCCCGCGACCTTTCTCGCGCTGTCAAGGTCGATACCGTTAAGCTTCTCCATTATCTCGCTGTGATAGGGTATCTCGAAATCGGGCACAACAGGCTCGCCGTATCTCTTTATCTCGACATTCTCGCTGTCGTCCTTACCGATAGGAACGGACGGGTCGATAATGTTCGGAATGGTCATCATTATCTTCTTTATCTTCTCGGAGAGCTCCGCTTCCTTCTTTTCAAGCTCGGTCTGCTCCTCGGTGAACGCCTTTACCTGCGCCTTAGCATTCTCGGCTTCTTCTTTCATGCCCTTCGCCATGAACGCGCCGATCTCCTTGGAAATGCGGTTTCTGTCGGCACGGAGAGTTTCTGCGCGCTGAATGGTCTTTCTGTACTCGGCGTCAGCCTCAATTACCTCGTCGACCAGCGGCAGCTTGCTGTCCTGAAACTTCTTCCTGATGTTTTCCTTAACTGCCTCGGGATTTTCTCTTAAAAACTTAATGTCTATCATTTTATTACCTTCCTATATTTTCGCGGATCTCTCCGTGTTAATCTGATATAAAGTGCCCCAGTATTCCCTCAAGCTGCTCTTTATCGCTGAAACTTATCTGGAGCAGGTTGCCCTTTTTTCCCTCGGTTATCCTTACCTTAGTGCCGAGCTGCTCCGCAAGGCTTATCTCAACCTCGGTGTAGTAATTCAGCCGCGGCTTTATCTCCTTGCTGCTCTCCTGCTCCTCAAGGCGCTTTGCTTCCCGCTTCGCAATAGTTTCCACCGCGCGAACGGACAATTCTCCCTCCGACGCCTTGTATGCAAGCTCGGTCATCAGAGCCGGATCCTTTATCTGCTTGAGCGCCTTGCAGTGCCCCGCCGAAAGCCTGCCCTGCTGTAAAAGCTCCTTTACGCCGTTCGGCAGCGAAAGCAGACCCATGCTGTTCGCAATGGAGGAGCGCGCTTTTCCGAGCGACTGCGCAAGCTTTTCCTGCGTCATGTTGTACTTTTCAATGAGTTCCTTATATCCGAGCGCTTCTTCGATAGGGTTAAGGTTTTCCCTCTGCAAATTCTCGATCAGCGCAAACTGCATTGCCTGCTCCTCGGATATATCATCGCGCACTACAACGGGAACCTCCGACAGCCCCGCGATCTTCGCCGCGCGCCATCTTCTCTCTCCCGCGATTATCTGATAATTACCGCTTGAAAGAGAACGCACGATTATCGGCTGTAATATGCCGTGCTCCCTTATTGACAACGCAAGCTGCTCCATTGCTTCCTTATCAAAGCTTTTTCGCGGCTGATCCTTGTTTGGTTCTATGTCGCTTATGCGGATAGTGCTGAGGTTTTCGCTGCTCTCGACATCGTTGTCAAAAAACAGATCGTCAAAGCTGCTTTCAGTCTTTTTCGCCATACTTCTTCTCCATTTCGCGGCATCTGTCCAGTATCTCCTTGGAAAGGCGCTTGTATGCGTCGGCTCCCTTGGAGGACTTATCGTAATATACAATAGGCTCACCGTGGCTTTGCGCCTCGGATATTCTTACATTTCGCGGTATTTCCGTCTTGAATAACGCCTTGCTGTCAAAGCTGCGCTTTATCTCGCGCATTATCTCGTTGCTTGACAGAAGCCGCTTATCCAGCATTGTAAAGACAATTCCCATAATATTCAGGTCGGGATTTGCCTTCTTTTTTACCTTTTTTATCGTCAGCATCAGCTGAGCAAGTCCCTCAAGGGCAAAATGCTCGCAGACCATCGGAACGATTATTGTATCGCAGGCTATCATTGTGTTCATTGCGAGAATGCCAAGCGACGGAAGGCTGTCTATAATAATTATATCATAGTCGTCCTTCACCTGAAGAACAGCCTTTCTTAACTGAAACGACTTTCTTTCATAGCTTGCAAGCGCTTGCTCCGCCTCGCAAAGCTGACTTGTCGCGGGCATTATGGAAACATTTTTATATCTCGTTTCTATAATTGCTTCCTGCGGGCGGCGCTCGCCGAGAATTACATCATATGTAGTGATATCAAGCGTTTTCTTTTTAATTCCGAAGCCCGTCGTGGCATTTCCCTGCGGGTCAAAGTCAATAAGAAGTACCCTTTTCCCCAGCTGACCAAGCCCTGCGGCAATGTTCACAGAAGTCGTTGTCTTTCCGACGCCGCCTTTCTGATTAACCACGCCGATAACTATGCCCATTTTTTCTCCCCCTTTATTCATTATTAAATATATTATATCACACTATACGGCAAAAATAAAGCCCTTTTTGCTAATTTTCATGTATTTTTAAAAAAATAATGTTCCACATGGAACAATCCTGTCGAAAAATGTTCCATGTGGAACAATTAAGCCCACACATTCAGATATTCAGAGGGAATTTTATCACATATTCATAGAAACTGTCGCTCTTAACGGCAGAGGTCACACAGGGAATATTGTTTTCTTTCATTCGCTTGATAAGCGCGTTTATCGAATTCATGTAGAGCCTCGGCGGCGCCTTGAAGAAATTCTTGTTATGCTTGGGTTTAACCATGGGAGGGTCACCCGACAACGCCTCATTTACAAGCTGTTCTGTCTGGTCAAGGTTGAGCTTTTTGGTAATGACCTTCTCAATCACCCCGCGCCGCTTTTCGGTGTCGTCAATTCTGATGATAGCACGCGCCTGACGCTCGGAAAGATTACCGCCGATAAGAAGTCTGCGCTCCGAATCAGTGAAACGGAGCAGCCGCAGCTTGTTTGCAATGGTAGACTGCGCCTTGCCAAGCTTTAACGCGGCATTCTCCTGAGTAAGACCGTAAACGGAGATAAGCTTTTCGATAGCAAGAGCTTCCTCAAAATAGCTCAGATCCTTACGCTGAATATTTTCAATCAACGCAAGAACAGCCGATTTCTCGTCGTCAACGCTCATTACAATACAAGGAATTTGCTCCATACCGATTGATTTTGCGGCGCGCGTTCGGCGTTCCCCGCTGATTATTTCATACAATGCGCCGTTTTTTCTCACGCAAACAGGCTGAATAATGCCGTTTTCGCGGATACTGTCGGCAAGCGACTTTATTGCCGCGTCGTTAAAATCGGTTCTCGGCTGTGACTTATTGGGGACTATCAGGCTGACGTCGATCATAACGATTTTCTGAGTATCCTTTTCTTTTGATTTGAATAATCCGTTCATATGTACTTCCTTTCTTGGGTTAAGCCGTTGCTTTGTATCTTGATTATAACATTAACAGGAAATAATATCCATAAGTTTTTATCGCATTTCCCGACATAAAAACAGAAAATTCAAATAAAAAAACCGCATCAAAGCGGCTTTTTTGTGATATTTGCAAAGCTCCTTGGATATTTTGTCGGAGTATCGATGATTTTTTTTATGATAACAAGCCGACGGTCATCGCCGTTCGGAAGCTTGTAGTCAACAACACGCTCCGTTTTTCCGCCGAGAGTTTTTATTGCGCTTTCGGCGGCGGAAATATCTTCATTAACAGATTTCAGCGCAGCAAAAACGCCGCCGTTCCTGACAAACGGAATGCAAAATTCAGCCAGAACAGGCATAGCAGCGACCGCTCTCGCTGTCGCAATATCAAACTGACCACGCTTTACCCTGCCCAGTTCCTCGCTTCTCACATGAACAATCTCCGCATTAACGCCAATTTTATTGCAGGCAAGTTCAAGATACACACAGCGCTTTTTAAGGCTGTCGCACAGCGTTCCTTTGAGGTCGGGGCGGAATATCAGAAGCGGCAGAGAGGGAAAACCTGCGCCAGTTCCCACATCAATAAAAGAAGCTCCCTCACTTACTTCAAACATTGTAAACGGCAACACGCTGTCCACAAAGTGCTTCATAACTACGTCTTCAAACCCGGTTATCGAGGTCAGATTTACGTTTTTATTGTATTCCACCATAAAATCGCACAGCTGTGAATACTGCTCTGCCTGTTTTTCGTTGATTTTAATACCCGCGCTGTCAAACGTACCGATTATATATTCAATCCTGTCCACCGTTCTCCCCCTTTCCCGCAAGCCAAATTAGCAGCACGGAAACATCTGCGGGATTAACGCCCGAAATTCTTCCCGCCTGCCCTACATTAAGCGGCTTGTGCTTGTTCAGTTTTTCCTGTGCTTCAAGCCTTAGCCCCTTTATTGTCGTGTAATCAACGTCCTGCGGCAGCTTTTTTTCTTCAAGACGGCGCATTTTTACAATTTGTTCCTGCTGAATTTTGATGTAACCCGAATATTTCATCTCAATTTCAAGCTTGTTTACCAGTGAATATTTAAGCTTGGGTCTTTCGGGGTCAAATCTCTCAAAATCCGTATACGAAAGCTGCGGACGTTTCAGCAGCTCATATAACTTAATTCCCGCCGTGATAGGAGTTGTACCCTTTTCGGTGAGCATTGCATTCACCTCGTCCGACGGGTGAATTGTCACACACCTGATACGCTCGATTTCTTTTGAAATTAACCCGCATTCCTGTTCAAACTTCGCATATCTTTCATCGGAAACAAGCCCCACCCTATGCCCAATCGGCAATAACCTGTCGGGAGCGTTGTCCTGTCTTAAAATAAGGCGGTATTCGCTGCGCGAGGTCATCATTCTGTACGGCTCGGAGCAGCCTTTTGTTACAAGATCATCAATAAGCGTCCCAATATAGCTGCCCGCTCGGTCAAGTATCATCGGTTCTCTGCCCTGAATTTTAAGTGCCGCGTTAATTCCCGCAACAATTCCCTGAGCCGCAGCCTCCTCATAGCCGCTCGTGCAGTTAAACTGACCCGCGCCGTAAAGCCCGCTCACCTTCTTAAATTCAAGCGTAGGCAGCAGTTCGAGCGGGTCGCAGCAGTCGTACTCAATTGCATATGCGGGGCGCATTATCTCAACGTTTTCCAGCCCCTTAATTGTCCTCAAAAACTTTATCTGAACGTCCTCCGGCAGGCTTGACGACATTCCCTGAAGATAATATTCGTCGGTATCAAGCCCCATTGGCTCAACAAAAAGCTGATGGCGCTCCTTATCCTTAAACCTAACTATTTTATCCTCAATACTCGGGCAATACCTCGGACCTATTCCCTCAATTCTCCCCGAATAAAGCGGCGATCTGTCAAGATTATCAAGGATCACCTTGTGCGTTTGTGCATTCGTATAGGTCACATAGCAATCCGCCTTGTTTTCCATTACACTCTCATTGTCAAACGAAAACGGCATTATCTGCTCGTCCCCCGTCTGTCTTTCCATGACCGAAAAGTCGATTGACCGCTTATGAACGCGCGCGGGAGTTCCTGTCTTAAATCTCCTCATGGAAAGACCCAACTTTTTCAGACATTCCGTAAGCGAAGTCGACGGCAGAACATTATCCGGTCCGCTTGTATAGCTAAGCTCGCCGATATGTATTTTTCCGTTAAGATAAGTGCCTGTCGTGATAATTGCCGCCTTAACCGGATAAACAGCGCCGAGCTTTGTCCCGATAGAAACCACCTTTCCGTCCTCAACGCCGACCTCCGTTACCTCCGCCTGCTTGATATACAAATTCGGCGTATTTTCAAGCGTCTGCTTCATGTATGTGTGATATTTAACGCGGTCGCTCTGAACGCGCAGGCTGTGTACAGCGGGTCCTTTACCGCGGTTAAGTATCCTCGACTGAATAAATGTCGCGTCCGCAGCCTTTCCCATTTCCCCGCCCAGCGAGTCGATCTCACACACGATCTGACCCTTAGCCGAGCCGCCTATACACGGGTTGCACGGCATATTCGCAATGCAGTCAAGCGAGAGCGTAAAAATCGCAGTTTTCAGTCCGAGCCGAGCCGCCGCAAGCGCCGCCTCGCAGCCCGCGTGACCCGCGCCTATAACTGCAACATCATATTCTTCAAGCGTATAGCTCATAGAATTTCTATCCTTTCGACATAATGTTCCACGTGGAACGGATTGATAAAAATTTGCCCGAACCGAAATTGTTCGGGCAAATAATTGAATTATTCTTCGTTGTAGTCGGAGTTATCGGAATTATCTGAGCTTTCCTCGTCGGCAGGCTCGTCATTCGGCTCCTCGTCGGGTTCAACGGTTTCATTTGCCTCTGCCGCAAGCGAAGCCTGAATTTCCTCGTCCGACGCCTTGTCTACCTCGACGGTTTCCTCCTCGTCGTCATGCGGAGTTCTCGTAAAGGAAGCAACCCTGTCCTCCGCACCGAGCTTCATAACTCTTACGCCGGAAGCAGGTCTGCCCATAACTCGCAGGTCGTTAGCCCTAATTCTGATAACAACGCCGTCCGCGCTGATAAGGATAACGTCATCGTCGGGGCCAAGCGTCTTAATACCGCAGACATAGCCCTTTTCCTCGCTGACGGGGTAATTTTTAAGGCCGAAACCGCCGCGGTTCTGAAGTCTGTAGCTGCTTACCGCCGCGCGCCTGCCCATACCCTTATCGGTAACGGTGAGAATAGTAGCGGATTCATCAAATATCTTAGTCGCACCGACAATGTAGTCGCCGTCGCGGAACTTGATAGCTTTAACGCCCCTTGCAATTCTGCCCATGTTTCTGATTTTGTTTTCGTCAAACCTTATCGCCATACCGTTTCTTGTGGCAATAAGCACAGTACAGTCGCCCTCGGTGAGGAACGCTGCCGCGATCTCGTCGCCCTCGTTGAGGGAAACGGCGCGCAGACCCATCTTGCGGACATTTTTGTATTCGGAAAGCCTTGTGCGCTTTATCATGCCGTTTTTGGTGATACAGATAAAGAACTTGTTCTCCGCGAAGTCCATTGTTGTCATCATTGCGGCAACTCTTTCGCCCTCGGAAAGCTGGAGCAGGTTTACGATATTCATTCCGCGCGACTGCTTGCTGCCCTCGGGTATTTCGTAGCACTTCATGCGGAACATATTGCCCTTGTTGGTGATATAGAGGATATTCTCATGCGACGACGCGATGAACATATTCTCGACGAAATCCTCCTCGCGCTGCTTCATGCCGCTGACGCCTCTGCCGCCGCGCTTCTGGATATTGTACACCTCTGCGGGCTGACGCTTTACATAACCGAGGTTTGTATAAGTAACAACGCAGTCCTCCTCGGGGATAAGATCCTCGATATCCACCTCGCCGCTGACAGGCTCGATTGCTGTCCTGCGCTCGTCGCCGTACTTTTTCTTCATAACGGCAAGCTCGTCGCCTATCACCTTGAGCAGCTTGTTATTATCCGCGAGCAGCTCAAGCATTTCCTTAATAAGCTCGCGCTTTTCCTTTAACTCGTCCTCAACCTTGCTCTTTTCCATGCCGGTTAAAGCACCCAGACGCATCTGCACGATAGCGTCAGCCTGCGCCTCGGAGAGCGAGTAGGTATGCTCCTCGAAAAATCCCGTCTGTGAAACGTCGATATTTCTGAAGCGCTCAATAAGGCGCTCCTTGCCCTCGGGAATACTCTTACTGCTTCTCAGTATTGCAATAACCTCGTCAATGAAATCAATAGCAAGCAGGAAGCCCTCAAGGATATGAGCGCGCTCCTGTGCCTTTTCGAGGTCGTATTTGGTTCTTCTGGTAACAACGTCTACCTGATGGTCAAGGTACAGCTCCAGCATATTTTTCAGCGTGAGCACCTTAGGCTCGCCGTTCACCAGCGCCAGCATGATAACGCCGACAGTATCCTGAAGCTGAGTATAGCTATACAGCTTATTGAGCACAACATTCGCGTTTGCGTCGCGCTTAAGCTCAATAACAATGCGCATACCGTTTCTGTCGGACTCGTCGCGCAGGGCGGAAATGCCCTCGATACGCTTGTCGCGCACAAGGTCGCCTATATTTGCAAGCAGGCGCGCCTTATTTACCATATAAGGTATCTCGTCAACTATAATTCTCGTATGAGAATTTTCCTCAACGATATTAGCCCTGCCGCGGAGGATTATCTTACCTCTGCCGGTGTAATAAGCGGAGCGAATGCCGCTGTAACCCATGATAATGCCGCCTGTCGGGAAATCGGGACCCTTAATGCAGGTCATCAATTCCTCAACGGAAACATCACGGTTGTCTATCATCATGAGCAGCGCGTCAATTACCTCGCCGAGATTATGCGGGGGTATATTTGTTGCCATGCCGACAGCGATACCGTTACTTCCGTTTACAAGAAGATTTGGAAATCTTGAGGGAAGAACAACAGGCTCCTGGAGCTTATCGTCGTAGTTTGTCGTAAAATCAACGACTTTTTTGTTAATGTCCGCCGTCATTTCGTTGGACATTTTCGCAAGCCTTGCCTCGGTATAACGGTAAGCCGCAGGCGGGTCGCCGTCGACGGAGCCGAAGTTTCCGTGCCCGTCGATAAGCGGGTATCTCATTGAGAAGTCCTGCGCAAGTCTTACCAGCGCGTCATAAACGGACGCGTCGCCGTGGGGGTGATATTTACCGAGAACCTCGCCGACGGTGTAAGCGCACTTTCTGAAAGGCTTGTCCGCGGTATTTCCCGCCTCGTTCATCGTGTAGATAATACGTCTGTGAACAGGCTTTAACCCGTCGCGCACATCGGGTAACGCGCGCGATGTGATAACTGCCATCGAATATTCGATAAAGGAAAGCTTCATCGTTTCCTCAAGATCGATATTGAGCAGTTTTTCATTACTGAAATCTATATCCATTTTTCCTCCAAACTACCTTCCGTCAGTTGCTCTCAAGCTTTTCCGTAAGGATATCCCTTGTCATTTCCTCCTGCTCAGCCGTAAGGCAGCGTTTCGGAAAGCAGTATATCTGCCGCCTGTTAAACACCAGCAGCAGCGATTCATCATTTTCTGTGAAATTCAGAAGATCCTCGTCGAATTTAAATACGCTTTTCAGCGGTGAGATTATTTCCTCGTCGGCGTTCTCGTCTATTTTAAGATTGACCTCGTTTGTTTTCGGCTTGATAACTGTTTCCAGCTCTATCCTGTCGGGATAAATCGCAGCGGTATATTCCTCCGGGTTCATGTCCTTTAACGCCTCGAGAGTTTTCTTTCTCGCGCGCTTTTTGTCGGTAATACTGTAAAAAAGCCCGAAGCCGCAGAAAAGCAGCGCGGCATACGCGAAAACCGACGACGGATTTAATATTATCGCGACAATGACCGCACAGGTAAGCAGTGCATAAGCTATTATGGAAACAAGCCCTCTTTTTGAGGCATAGCGCTGCTGAAAGGTTTTCATAGCGCCGTCTATCTCGTCGAGGGTATTGTCATAGCTGAATGTTACGACAGGCTCTGCGGGGGTATTTCTCTCCCCGCCCTCAAGCTCGTCTATATCGGGTAAAAGACCTTTAGAAATATTTACCACCCCTCAACTCAAATATCAAGATTAACAGCAAGCTTTGCGTTTGCTTCGATAAATTCGCGCCTCGGCTCAACCTTGTCGCCCATAAGTATGGTCATTATCTCGTCCGCCTTAGCCGCGTCCTCGACCGAAACGCGGAGCATAGTGCGTGTTTCGGGGTTCATAGTTGTTTCCCAGAGCTGCTCGGGATCCATCTCACCAAGACCTTTATAGCGCTGAACATCTGTCTTTCCGCCGTCCGCGCCGAGCTCTGCTATATATTCATCGCGCTCCTCGTCGGAGAAAGCGTATCTTACCTGCTTTCCGCGGGAAACCTTGAACAGCGGCGGCTGTGCTATATACACATGACCCTGTTCCAGAAGCGGTCTCATAAAGCGGAAGAAGAACGTCAGCATAAGCGTTCTGATATGCATACCGTCGACATCGGCATCCGCCATGATGACAACTCTGCCGTAGCGGAGCTTTGTTATATCGAAATCCTCCGCGATACCCGTTCCGAGCGCCTTTACTACCGGCGACAGCTTGTCGTTATTGTAAACCTTGTCCGCGCGCGCCTTTTCAACGTTGAGCATTTTGCCCCAAAGCGCGAGAATTGCCTGAAAGCGCCTGTCACGGCCGCTCTTTGCGGAGCCGCCCGCAGAATCTCCCTCGACGATATAAATTTCCGTCTTTGTGGGGTCGCTTTCGGAGCAGTCGGCAAGCTTTCCGGGCAGACCGTTGCTGTCCATGATGGACTTGCGCTTTGCCTCCATTGCTTTCTTTGCCGCGTCGCGAGCCGCCTGCGAATTTATCGCCTTGTTCATGATTATCTGAGCAGTTTCGGGGTGTTCCTCGAAATAATAGGTCAACTGCTCAACGGCTATCTTATATACAACGGGCTGCACCTCGGGATTGCCGAGCTTGCCCTTTGTCTGTCCCTCAAATTCGCACTCGGGCAGCTTAACCGAGATTATCGCGTTGATAGCCTCGCGGATAGCCTCGGGGCTGAAGCCCGTGAACGGCTTTTCTTCCTCGCCCTTTTTTGCCGCCTTTTTCTTAACCTTATTCTTTTCATTTGCTTCCTTATAAGCCTTGGCGTAGTCGTTAATGACCTTGCTGAGCGCCTTCTTGAAGCCTATCTCGTGCATACCGCCCTCGCCGGTGTGGATATTGTTCGCAAAGGAACGGAAAATCTCGCTGTTGAAGTCGGTGGTATACTGGAACGCTATCTCAACATTGATATCGTTCATTGTGCCGCTTAGATAAATTATGTCGGGGTGGAGAACCTCCGCGCCGCGCTTTTTGTTAAGCCATTCGATATAGCTGCAAATACCGCCCTCATACTGCATTACCTCGTTTACGGGGTTTTCCGCGTCGCGCAGGTCGTGCAGGTTTATTTTCAGACCCGCGTTAAGGAACGCCTGCTCGCGCAGCCTTTCCTGCAATATGTCATAGCTGAAAACGGTGGTATGGAATATCTCTCCGTCGGGCTTAAAGGTTACCTGCGTTCCCGTATGGTCGGTCTGACCTATTACCTTGATAGGCTCCTTATATTCGCCGCGGTCGAAGTGCTGAAAATGAACGTTCTTTCCGTCGTGAATTTCAACCTCAAGCCACTCGGACAGCGCGTTAACAACGGAAGCGCCGACGCCGTGCAGACCGCCGGAAACCTTATAACCGCCGCCGCCGAACTTACCGCCCGCATGGAGCACGGTAAACACCAGCGTTGCCGCGGAAATGCCCTCGGAATGATTTATAGAGGTAGGCACGCCTCTGCCGTTGTCTATAACGCGGATAACGTTGTCGGGCAGTATAGATACGTCTATCTCGGTGCAGTAGCCTGCCAGAGCCTCATCTATCGCGTTATCGACTATCTCATAAACAAGGTGGTGCAGACCGCCCTCGCCTGTCGAGCCGATATACATACCGGGGCGCTTTCTTACGGGGTCAAGTCCCTTGAGCACCTGTATATCGTCGGCGCCGTAGTTCGTGTCCAATGCCTTTTCGTTTTCAGCCATGTTGATCCTCCGTTGAGCAGTAATCTTTGTTAAACCATATATTATATATAGTATACCACAAAACCGCGATAATTTCAAGTGTTTTGTGTCCTTGTGGTGCAAATATCCATGTATTTTTAGACAAAATTCAACCTATAAATATGTACAAAAATACCGCCGCGCAAAACTGCACAGCGGTAATTATACAGTATCATTCCTTGCCCGCTTATTTATCGTATCGTTCGAAACATTCGAGATATAGACCCCGCTTTCGCAGACGATAAAGCTTTTCGGCATATCCTCCGAAACATTCCGAACCAGCCCGCTTTTCTGACATTTGTTGAGATAATCGGCGGTAATTCGGCTCACCGAGCATTCCTCGATATCGAATATTCCGATAACGTCGCTGCTCCTTACGGTCACATCTCCCCCGAGAAACAGAAATCCATCTTTAATATATTTCAAATATTTCATAGGTCAAACCTCTGTAAAAGTCCCGTTTTCCGTCCGCCATGTTTTTCCGTTTTTGAGTGCGGACAGATCCTCAATATTACAGCAAGTAATAAATACCTGAGAATTTTCAATATTATTTACAACATAACCGCGGCGTACAAAATCCAGCTCGCTGAGAATATCGTCCAGAATGACCACAGGGCAGGTCTTATTCCTTCGGCGTATAATTTCCGCCTCGGACAGCTTTAACGCCAATGCTGCGCTTCT
>JBJFHP010000214.1:0-7400 GCA_051893715.1 Oscillospiraceae bacterium | reverse complement strand
TGCCTGCCCCTGCTCATGAGCTCCGTCACGTACAGCCCGTCACGGGCAAGCTCAAGAAGCTCTGAGGTTATATATGCGACGGCTTCCGGATAATTCAGCAGAAGTCCTCTGGACTTCCTCTGCTTTGCAAGTTCGCCCGCATAATGCGTCATAAGGCGCTCCTGCTCTCTTGGAGTGAGGTGCATAAGATCATTCTCCTTTTTGCGTATAATAAAAATGCGTCTGCACAGAGTTATATCCTGTACAAACGCCGTTGTTTATGCAACATATCTTTTTTCCTGCTTAATATTATAGCACCAAATATTTTTGATTGATACGATAAAAATCAGCGAAAGTCCACTAATAAAAAGACAATTTTTCTATATTTCCGGAAGCGAAATTCCCCGATTCTTGACAAACTTTAACGACTATGATACAATAAATATGAAGCAAAGGCGCTGACTTGGTTCATGCGCCTTTGCTTTTTATTTTGCAAAAAAGGAGAAACTCATGGCAGGACAAGTTTCCTTTCAGAGATTGCAGAAATTTGACAGCAAACGAATCACTGCGGTATCTATTCTGTTGTTTATTATTGTAACAGTAACGATTTTCGTCAGCAACCGTTATATGGATATATGTTTACAGAGAGAGGCTGACGCACAGCAGAACAGGATCGAGCTGCACGATTTAGGCGAACAGTTGGCAGACGCTTCCGATTATCTTACCGATGAGGCGAGAAAATTTGCGGTAACGGGAGAAATTGTGCATTTTTATAATTACTGGCACGAGGTGTATGAAACAAGAACAAGAGATAATGTGATCTCCGCACTTTCGTCTTATGCTCCTCCTGCAAATGAACAGGCGCTTCTTACCGAGGCAAAAGCCTATTCCGACGCGCTGATAACCACGGAAACCATATCTATGAAGCTGACGCTGCTTTCGCAGAATAAGAGCTTGTCTGATTTTCAAACCGATCCTGAGCTGCATTCTTATTTAGAATATGTATATAATTATCCGCTGCCCGAGGAGTATTCCTCTCTGCCGTTTGAACAAATGCAGGCAAAAGCAGTTGATATTCTGTATGATTCGTTCTATCATGAATACAAAAACCTTATCATGTCGCCGATTGAAGAATTTCAGTCGGTTATGGACGAGCGGCTTGACCTGTCTGTTGACAGCTCGATACAAGGCGAACGAACCGCGTCTGTGGTTCAGATAATATGTTCTGTTATAGTTCTGGCGCTTATCGGGCTTCTGATACTGGGTCTGAACGCTTTGTATGTTCTTCCGCTGAAGGAATATTCCGCCGCATTGTCCGGCGACAGAATACAGGATCAGCTGGACGAGCAGGATTTTTCAAAGGTCAGAGTAACTCCGCAGGGAGCATGGGAGCTTTACAGCTTCGGCGAGATATTCAATCATCTGTCGCTGATACTGTATAAAGAACTGAAAAATCGCGCTGCTGCGGAAGAAGAGATGCGGGCTGCAAGAGATGAAGCGGACAGAGCCAATCGCGCAAAGAGCGACTTCTTCGCCCAGATGAGCCACGAACTTCGCACGCCGCTCAATGCCATAACAGGATATCTGTATCTGCTCAAAAAAACGGAGTTGAACGAAAAGCAGCGCGAATACTGCGGCGCTATTGATTTTTCCTCCGATACTCTTCTCGGGCTCATAAACAATATTCTGGATTTCTCAAAGATGGAATCAGGCAACATGGAGTTTGAGTCGATCGACTTTGATTTGACGAAGCTTGTGCATGATGTATATGGCATGATGAAAAGCAATGCTGTGCAAAAAGGACCGGAGCTAAAGCTGAATTGCTCCGAGCAGCTGCCGCGATATGTTAAAGGCGACCCGCTTAAACTGCGGCAGGTGCTTGTAAATCTTTTGGGAAATGCTCTGAAATTCACCGCAAAAGGCACTATCCAATTAACCGTGGATTTACAGAGCCGACAGGATGGGAAATGGGTGGTGTCCTTCGGCGTCAGGGATACCGGTATCGGAATTTCAGAGAACGATATCGGCAGGATATTCCGACCGTTTGTTCAAAGCGACGCGGGAGTTACGCGGAAGTACGGCGGTACAGGGCTTGGGCTGCCCATCTCCCAGAATATTGTAAAGGGAATAAGCGGCGGTAAGTATGAGATAGAGGTTGATTCCGTGCCGAATGAAGGCTCTTATTTTCATTTTTGTATGGAGTTCCTTGACGGAGAAAAGGTGGTCGCCGGCTCCGACGGCTCCGAACAGCTCTCGGAATTTGAAGCTAAGCTCAGAATCCTGTTGGTCGACGATAATGACATAAATCTGAAAATGGAACGACTTATCCTGGAAGGATATGGGCTGACAGTTCTCACGGCACAGAGCGGAATGGAAGCGCTCTCGGCAGCAAAAGAGGATTCATTCGATATGATCTTTCTCGACCT
Source organism: Oscillospiraceae bacterium (assembly GCA_051893715.1). Taxonomy (GTDB): domain Bacteria; phylum Bacillota; class Clostridia; order Oscillospirales; family Ruminococcaceae; genus CAG-115. The sequence goes on along the minus strand of JBJFHP010000214.1, from coordinate 4,995 downwards.
GCATATGCCCGAGATGGACGGCTATGAAACCGCGCGTCGGCTGCGGCTTCTGCAAAGCTGTAAGAATACGCCTATAATTGCACTGACCGCAGATGTGGTTTCGGGCGTCAGGGAAAAGGTGCAAAATTCGGACATGAACGCTTACCTGTCCAAGCCCTTTCAGCCGGACAAGCTGCGCGGAATTATTGCCGAATTTCTGAATATCACCGGAGATGATCCGGAGTTTATCCCCACAAAAAGCAACGCTGTCTTTGACAACGAACAGTGCCTTGTAAACCTTTCGGGAAACGAAAATGCACTTGTGAAAATTGTTGAGCGCTTTCTGGAAACTCACGAGCGCGACTGCGAATATCTGGAACAGCATATTGTTCATGGATACCGGGCAAATGCCGCGAGGATCCTGCACGATATCATGGGCGTTTCCGGAAATCTCTGTTGTCGGGAGCTGTATAACATTTCCTGCGTATTGAACAGCGAGATATCGGCTCGCCGCGCGGACTCATTCCCCGAGTTTCGGCGGGTATGGGCAGAAACCATGGAGGCACTGAAAACCTATTATGAAACGCACACACAGACAGACAGATCCGCTCATGGCGAAACGCCTTTTGCGGAGGTGTGGAGAAAGTTTCTGTCACTATGCGAAGAATACGACATTTCTGCGGCGGACTATTTCGATGAAAACCGCAGCGCATTCAGAACGGCATTTGAAAAAACAAAGTTTCAGCAGTTGGAACAGGCAGTACGGAGATATGATTTTCCGTGGATAAAAGACAATATTACATATCCGAGCGAGGTGTGATTTATGTACAGGGTATTATTGGTGGAAGACGATTCCGCAATGAGATTTATCTATTCAAAAATGAAAGCGTGGACGGAATGCGGATTTCAGATTGCGGCGGAGGTTTCCAACGGAAAACACGCGCTTGAAGTGCTGCAAAGGGAAAGCTTCGACCTGATATTTACAGATATACGAATGCCGCTGATTGACGGGATCGAGCTTCTTCGAAAAATAAAGCAGCAGGGGATTGAAACCGGCGTGGTATTTGCAAGCTCTTACGATGAATTTGAGTATGCCAGACAGGGGCTTATACTCGGAGCGTTCGACTATATCCTCAAGCCCGTAAAGGAGGAACAGCTGCGTGACGTGCTGACCCGCGTCAGGGCGCATTTGCAGGAAACCGTAAAACAGGAAGTTTTGGAGCCTGCGGTGTGCGACGCATTCGGGACGATCGGAATTGATCCGGACAGCGGAAAATTCGTGCACATGGCGGCGGTGTACTTCTCGGAGCATTACGGGAAGCTGTTCGGTATGGAGGATATGGCGGAGCATTTCGGGCTGAATAAGGACTACTTCGGGAAGCAGTTCAAGCAGAAAATGGGGGTAACGTTTAATTACTTTTCCTCTGTCCTGAAGATTTTTTATGCCAAGGAATTATTGCGCACCGGCAATTACAAGACGTATGAGATAAGTGAAATGCTGGGATATTCCTCAACGGACTATTTCACAAAGGTTTTCAAGGAAATAACCGGAGATACTCCCTCGCATTTTCGCGCAGAGCTTGAAAAAAGATAGTTTTTCTGTTTTTTGTCGGTTTTTCTCTTTTTTTTTAGGTTTGAATCACTTCCGCATTATGTTATACTGTAAACACAGTAACGGAGGTGAGGAAATGGAAAATTACGTTATCACCATCGCGAGAGGATTCGGAAGCGGCGGAAAACAAATCGGACTGCAGCTCTCCAAACAGCTGGGTATCCCGTGCTACGAAAGTCAGATACTCGCAATGGCGTCAAACTACAGCGGTATCAATAAGGATCTGTTCTTTCAGGTGGACGAGAAGCTGAGAGGCTATCATCTTATCAAGCGCCTTATGAGAGCGCCTAACATTGATGACATTGTTGAACCAACCGAGCGCAGCTTTATTTCAGATGTGAATTTGTACAACATTCAGGCGAAGATAATACGGGAGCTGGGAAAAAACCAATCCTGCATTATCATAGGAAAGTGCGCAAACCATCTGCTGAGGGATTACGACAATGTTGTCAGCGTCTATATCGAAGCGCCGAGAACTTACTGTGTAAAGAATGTCACAGGCAGACTTGGCGTAACGGAGGACGAAGCGCATAAGATGATTTATCAGACAGACAGATACCGCGCGGATTACTACAAGTACTACACCGGCGGCGAGGTCTGGACAAATCCGGTGTTGTATGACATGACGCTTAATTCCGAGCGTATCGGCGAAGGCAAATGTGTGGAACTCATCATACAGTATCTCAAGATAAAGCTTGGCGACGATATCCTTACAAAAAAGGGTACGGAAGAAAACACAAAAGCGCTAAAGCAGCTTGGGATAGAACTTTAAAGAAATAACGACAAGGGCGTCGGCAAGGTCCATCGAATTGACCTGCCGGCATTTTTTGTTTTACGGAGGTATGAACAATGAGAAAGAAGATATTAACAAAGGCTCTGGCAGTTGTGTCGGCAATGGCACTCGGTTTAACGCTTACAGGCTGCGGAGAAAAGTCGGGTTCCGGCGGGGAAACCGTAAAGGTAGGTCTGCTCCACTCTCTGACAGGCTCTATGGCTATCAGCGAGAAGTCCGTCCGTGACGCCGAGGTGCTTGCGATTGAGGAAATCAACGCGGCAGGCGGCGTGCTCGGCAAGCAGATCGTATATGTAGAGGAGGACGGCGCTTCCGAGCCCTCCACATTTGCCACTAAGGCAGAAAAGCTCATCGACAGCGAGAAGGTTGCAACCATTTTCGGCTGCTGGACTTCTTCTTCCAGAAAGGCGGTCAAGCCTATTGTGGAGGATTACAACGCGCTGCTCTGGTATCCCGTTCAGTACGAGGGCATGGAGTCCTCAAAGAATATCGTATACACAGGCGCCGCTCCCAATCAGCAGATAGTTCCTGCGATCGAGTATCTTATCGGGCAGGGTTACACGAAGTTCTTCCTGCTTGGTTCCGACTATGTATTCCCGAGAACTGCTAACATGATCATCAACGCGCAGCTCGAAAACGCCGGTCTTGAGGTTGTCGGCGAGGAATACGCGGATATGTCTCAGACGGATTTTGCGGCGATCATCGCAAAGATCGAAGCTGCAAAGCCCGATGTTATCATCAACACCCTCAACGGTACAGGCAACGTATCCTTCTTCAAGCAGATGTCCGAGAAGAACTACACAAGCGCTGACTACATGACAATGTCCTTCTCTATTGCGGAAGAGGAGGTTGCGACCATCGGTTCCGATATCTTACAGGGACACCTTGTTTCCTGGAACTACTACCAGACCACAGAAACCGCCAAGAACAGCTCTTTCGTAAGCGCATACAAGGAGAAGTTCGGCGCGGAGCGTGTTACCTCCGACCCGGCAGAGGCAGCTTATGACGCTGTATATCTCTGGAAGGCAGCTTGCGAAAAGGCAGGCAGCTTTGAGGTGGACGACGTGATCAAGGCGATCGAGGGGGGCGGTATCTCCTTTGACGCACCCGAGGGAACGGTTGAGATCAACGCGTCAAACCACCACCTCGCAAAACCCGTTCGTATAGGCGAAGTAGGGACTGACGGACTTATTCACGAGGTTTACGCAACCGCGGCAGTTGACCCCGATCCTTATCTGACCACCTATGATTGGGCAGTTGCAGCAGGAATACAGCCTCTGGAATAAACATGATGTTTTTTCCTTCCGGTGTTCTTTAACAGAGTAAGTGAGCGCCCGGATATTGCACAGCAAACAAGCGGCAGTATCCGGTCTCATTTTACTCATGAAAAGTCAAAGGGGTGTTTTTGTGGAACAATTTGTGAATACGCTGTTTAACGGCATGAGCCTGAGTTCTATCATTCTGCTCACTTCAATCGGTCTGTCGATCACCTTCGGACTGATGAGGGTCATCAACATGGCGCACGGTGAATTTATTATGATCGGCGCATATATGACCTATGTGGTGCAGGAGATCTGCAATACTGTTCTTCCGGCAGAATTAAGAGATATTTATTATATTATCGCTATACCCGTTGCTTTTTTCTCAACATTTCTGATAGGCAGCCTTCTGGAAAAGGTCGTTATTTCCCGCCTTTACGGAAGAGAGATCGACAGCCTGCTTGCTACCTGGGGTATAAGCCTTATCCTTCAGCAAGCGGCAAGAAGCATATTCGGCACGCAGGGCGTGAATGTTAATGCGCCGTCATTCCTCAAAGGCGGAATTACGATAGGCGGCTGCACATTCTCTTACAATCGCCTGTTCATTATACTTATGGTTGCGCTTTGCCTGCTTGGCGTATGGTTTATCATGTACAAATCCAATTTCGGCAAGCAGATGCGTGCCGTTATGCAGAACAGAACTATGGCGCAGTGCATGGGCATAAACTCGCGCCGTGTGGACAATATCACATTTGCGATCGGGTCGGGGTTAGCAGGGATCGCAGGCTGCTCGGTGGCATTACTTGGCTCTATCGACTCAACGGTCGGACAGAGTTATATTGTAAATTCGTTCATGGCGGTAGTTCTCGGCGGCGTAGGCAAGCTTCTGGGCACTGTCATCGGTTCAACTATCATTGGTTCGGCAAGTATCTTCACAGAGAATTACACATCTTCTACCATTGCTAAGGCAATAGTTCTGCTGATCGTGATAATCTTCCTGCAAAAGCGTCCGCAGGGTCTGTTTGTCATCAAGAGCAGAAATCTTGATGAGTAAGAAAGGTTGGACAATATGAAGCAATTTGTGAAAAAGCAGGGCAGCAATATCTGCTTTGCTGTGATAGTTATTCTGCTCGGACTTATGCCTGTACTGATGATGACCGGAGCAATGAATACATCTATGGTTTTATTCCTCGGGAAATGCATAGCTTTTGCCATCGTGGCGATCGGTCTGGATCTCATCTGGGGTTACACCGGCATATTGAGTCTTGGCCACGGTCTGTATTTTTCACTGGGCGGCTACTGCATGGCTATGTATCTTAAGCTTCAGGAAACCGGAGGTCAGATCACCGATT
>JBJFHP010000213.1:0-1932 GCA_051893715.1 Oscillospiraceae bacterium | reverse complement strand
ATCTGGTGCCTGCGGTTGCCGCCGAGGGGAATGTAGACGTAATCCCGGAAGAAGCTGCCCAGGGAGATGTGCCACCTGCGCCAGAATTCCGTTATCGTGCAGGAAATGTACGGGTAGTTGAAGTTTTCGTTGAAATGAAATCCGAGGCAGCGCCCCATGCCGATAGCCATGTCGGAATAACCCGAAAAATCGAAGTATATCTGCAATGTATACGCGATAATACCGAGCCACGCTCCGCCTGTCGTCACGGTTGAAAGGTCGGCGTCGAGAAATCTCGAGGAAATTTCCGAAAGCTCGTTCGCGAGAATGACCTTTTTTCCCAGACCGATAAGGAAGCGGAAGGAGCCCTCCGCGATATCGTCAAAGGTTATGCGGCGGCGGTTAATTTCCCCGGCAATAGTTGAATAGCGCACAATAGGTCCCGCTATAAGCTGCGGGAACATGGAAATATACAGCAGCAGCGACATGAAATTCCGCTGCGGCTTTACGTCGCCGCGGTACACGTCGACGAGGTAGGACATCGACTGGAAGGTGTAAAAGCTTATTCCGATAGGAAGCGCAATTCCGGGCTTATTGAGGGGCAGTCCGAAGAAATTAAGCGTCCCGACGAGGAAATCGGCGTATTTGAACACCCCGATAGCCGCAATGTTAAGCGCGATACCGACGACAAGCGCCGCCTTTGACCTGTGTTCACCCTCTCCTATGCACAGCCCGACAACGTAGTTCATGACAACGCTTGCGAGCATGAGCAGGATATACACAGGCTCGCCCCATGCGTAGAATATCAGCGAAAAAACGATAAGCACGCCGTTCGAGAACGGGCAGATATTCTTCGGCATTGCGAAGCGGCTGTTTTTTGCATTGTCGGCATAAGCCCTGTCCGCGCACCGCGCGAGCGAATAGCACAGCATGACAGCGGGAATGAAGATGTAAAGAAAGAAAAGATCTGAAAAAACCATGAAGCGCCTCCGCGAAAAATGCCCCGTCAGAAACAGCACCGCCCTGCGGCAGCCGTAAAATAACGAGGCATACAAATATTTATCGTGTCTGTAATCTGTATTTTAAAAGGATAACGGCATATGCCGCAATATCCTGTTTTCCCCGATATTATTATAACACCGGCGGAAATATAAGTCAATAGAGTAATATAAAAATCGAGAAAATATTACAACTTTTTTACACGTTTTTTAGGGCAGCGGCGCGCCTGTCCCCTGCCGTGATTTTCAGGCGATAATGACGTTCTTGCCGCTCGCCTTGCCCTTGTACAAACGCTTGTCCACGGTGGATATCATGGCGTCAATGCCCATGCTTCCGCCCGCTTCATCTTCACCGCTTGCCGCAAATCCGAACGTCATGGACACCCTGACGGTCGTGTCCTCGTGGTCAATGGCAAGGGAATTTATCAGCGACTTGATATTGCTTATCCTGCCGTAGCAGTCGTCATATGAGCCGTACATTATAATAAGCATCTCCTCGCCGCCCCAGCGGCAGGCAATGTCGCGCTCGCCGATATTTGTCATGATTATTTCAGCGATAGATTTCAGCACGACGTCGCCGCAGTCATGACCGTAGGTGTCGTTCACCTTTTTGAAGTCGTCGATATCTCCCATGACTATGCAGAACGGCTCGCCGCATTTGTCGAGCTTTTCGAGCGTTCCGCGCAGGCGGTTGCGGTTGTAAAGCCCCGTGAGGGGATCGTGGGTGGCGGTGAAAATGAGCTGTTCGTTGGAAAGGTTAAGCTTCTCGATAAGCGAACGTATTTCAAGGATAAACAAACCGCTGAACGCAAACAACAGCAGCAGGTTGAACAGGATATTGATCGCGCGCATCAAATCAAGAATATCGGGCGAAATAACATGGCGGTATGTCACGAACAGCGGCTCGAAACGGTGCAGGAAAATAAGCGACGCGGAAAGCGCTGTCAGCGTTATC
>JBJFHP010000212.1:2171-7499 GCA_051893715.1 Oscillospiraceae bacterium | reverse complement strand
TCGATAAGACAACGCTTGCACTCGGCGATACTTCCGTAACCATTACTTACGGCGGAAAGACCACCTCGCAGGCTGTAACGGTTGCAGAAAAGGAACTTGACAGCATAACGGTCAAGACCCAGCCCAGAACAAACTACATTGAGGGCAGCAGATTTGACCCGACAGGTCTTGTGCTCACCCTGCACTACAACAACAGCAATACCGAGGACGTAAAATACACCGAGAGCAACGCAGGCGACTTCACATTCGACAAGGACGTACTTGCGCTCGGCGACAGCGAAGTAACCATTACTTACGGCGGAAAGAGCGTTGTCCAGAGAATTTCCGTCACAAGAGGCGGCTCTCAGCCGACAGGACCCGTAATTACCGATACGCTCCCCTCTATCGACGGTCTGAAGATGCCTTGGGACGAGATCAGGGATTATATTCTGAAGCTCCCGCTCGGCTCGTCTTCTGTTATTATTCTTAACGGAAACACCAGCGTTCCTTCCGGTGTTATCGACGCGATCAACGAGCGCGATACCAAGGTCAAATTCATAGTTAACTCCGAAAGCAGCTGGCTGACCGACGGCGCCGAGATCACCGGCTCTGTTACCGCGGATCTCTCCGTAAACAGGATCTACAAAACGGTTTCGGAATCCCTGCGTGGTGTAACGGGCATTCACTTCTCTATAAACAACACAGGCATTCCTACGGATATGGGCATTGCACTCAGCAAGGCATACTCGGGCTGCTTCGCTAACCTTTATAAGTATGAAAACGGCAAGCCGGCATTTGTTGGCTGCGCAAAGATTGACCAGGACGGCAATGTTATCCTGCCCGATGTCACCGAAAACGGCGAGTATATCGTAATGATGTATGAGCTCAGCGACCTCCCCGGCGACATGAACAACGACGGCGTATTAAACGCTTATGACATTTCGGCAATACTCAGTCACGTTGTTGAGCTTGAAACAGGCGCAAACCCTGAAGCGGGCGACTTTGACAAGGACGGAGAAGTTACCGCTGCGGACGCTGCCGCTGTACTCAAAAAGATAGTATCGGGCAAGTAATTCCGTATTACAATGGCAATTTCACATGAATTTGGGCGGGCAGAAATGTCTGCCCGTTTTTATGCGATGATGTTAAATGCTGTGTGTCAGTGCGGAGGGTCATCTTCTTGTGAATGATAATGTCGGCTGTCGTGCGAAAAACATTTGACAAATTATCGGATATATGATATAATACCTTTACCCGCTAAATTGGGGTAAAAGAATAACCATTCAGCAGGTCTTTGACGGACAGGTTAAAAGCGCACCATGGAGCGCCGCAGACTTACCGGACGGACAAGCCGAATGAGGTGAAAGAAGGGATAATAATGTTTGCGAAGAAAATAACCGAAATAACAGCAGGAGTTATCGCAGTGACCGGATTGGTTAAAGCTGTAAAGGAACTGTGGAACGTAGTCGGTGATGATGTTAAGCGTTGCTTTGACAAGATCAAGAGCCGTTTTGCTGCAAGGAAAGCGAAAAGAGCTGCCGCTGCGTTCTGATTGCCGAACTAATTATCGCAATAATGAATCACTGTATGGTGCGGGCAAACCGCAGATGAATTTTAATATATGCTGCCGTGTGCGGCAACGTAACGTAATTTATGAAATGCTGACCGTTTTGCGGAACAGCGTAATTTATCTTTATTGAACACGATCTGAAGGATATATCAAGCGTTCGGCAGATTGATACATTAAATGAATCGTTATCATCTCTTTGATTTATATTTAACAGCTGATATTGAATATTGAACTGATTATCAATGCGGGAGCAAGCAATAGCTCCGTAAATTATAAATTGTAAATAAACTGATTTTTATATTTAACCCCCGAAAAGCAACAGCCTTTCGGGGGTTGATCGTATGTAACACAAATCGCTGCCCATGTCAATTATTTTTTTATACCGCAAATAAAGCGGCGGCTGAACAGCGTGTTTTAGGACAGATAATTATGTGAATTTTTTAACGGGAGCGAGCGATAAAAAATAGCGCCAAACCGCATAAAATCACGCAAAAACGCTTTACAAACGCGAAAAAATATGATATAATAATATTGGCATTTTATGGTCTTTTAACTGTTTTTTTATGAGGAGGTAATGCTTATGAAAACACGACATCTGTTCGGCAAGGCATTGAGCGTTTTGCTGAGCGGAGCAATGCTGTGCGGCAGCATTTCGCTTTCCGCATTTGCAGAGGGTATCTTACCCGAAGCGGGGGAGTATGAAGCCGATATTGATTCGGTGAAAGCCGACGCTGCGGGGAATCATTCCCTCGACGGCTATTTCAACGTGTGGTCGGAGGGCTTTGAGAGCAGCACTATGCCCTCGGGCTTCAGCGCCCTCGACAATGACAAGGACGGGTTTAACTGGGAAATAGCCTATAACAAAGGCGGCAGTTTTACCGCACATGACGGACTTGGCTGCGCTTATTCCATGTCATGGGATGCGGAAAAAGGCGCTCTTTATCCGTCAAATATGCTGTTGCTGCCGGAATTTGATCTCATCGGCGCATATGACTATAAGCTGACCTTTATGGCGGCAGGCACGGGGTCCTCTGCAGCAGAGCGATTCCTGGTAGCTTTAAGTCTTGACGGTGGAGAAACCTTTAAGGCTATTACTCCTTTCTATGTTACTACAGGCGAGTGGCTGGAATATACCGTTGACCTGAGCGAGTATGTTGGACATGACATATTGATAGGAATTAAGCATGGCAATTGCACCAATCAGTACGCTCTGCGGTTGGATTGCATCAATCTGTGGGCAAAGGGCAATCATGTGCCCGAGGGTTATCCCTTTAATTATATTTTCGACGACTTTGAGAGCGACGCTATGCCCTCGTACTACCTTGCCGATACCAATACATGGCACGCTTCGGAGGACAGCGCCGCTGCACATCACGGCTCGTATTGCTTAAAGTCCCTGCCAGACGGCGCGGATGCGGGTGTTTCTACGTCCCGTAATCTGATTATCAGCAATGTTTCCCTTGACAAATCCAATGACTATCTGCTGTCGTTTATGGCAAAGGGAGAAAAAGCCGGCAATCTTATCGTTAATGTACAAAGCGATTCGGGCACGGAAACGCTTTTGGCGCAAACCGTAAATACAGACGAATGGCAGAATGTATCGATAAGTCTGGAAGGGTATTCGGGAAATACAGTCGATATATACCTTATGCAGTATACCGACGCCGAAAATAACGCTCCCATGTACATCGACTGCCTTGGTCTGTGGTACAGACCTGCGCATTATTACGGCGACGGCAGAACGCAGGAGTGGTTCGAGGACTTCGAGCTATGCGATGACGGCGAGCTGCCGTTAAGCTGGGAAGCCCTTGACAACGACAACGACGGCAATACATGGAAGATCAATTATAACGACGGCTCCACAAAGACGCACCACGGCGTCGGTTCTGTTTACTCGGAATCATTTTCCGGCGGTCCGCTTAAACCCGACAATCGGCTTATCCTGCCGTCCTTCGGTAAACTCAGCACCGATAAAAGGCACGTTCTCACCTTTGACGCAGTCGGACAGCACAATACTTTCTATGACGAAAAATTCGGCGTTTACATCTCCACCAACGCCGGCGTGACCTTTACGCAGATAGGCGGGGATTACACCACCACTAACAAATGGCAGGAAATAGAGATAGACCTCACCGAATATTCGGGTCAGTATGTTCAGATAGCGATAGACCACCACAATTGTACAGACGAGTACAGGCTTGTGCTGGACTGCTTCAACCTGTGGGCGCTTCCGCTCACGGAGATAACCGCTGTACAGGCGGATATCACAGAGCCGAAAATCGGCGAGAAGCCCTGCGAAGACGTTAAGTTCACCACCGACCCCGAGGGCGGCTTAGGGGATTCCTGCGTTAATTGGTTAAAGGTACCCGAGGACGAATATAACGGGGGAGTTTCGACCGCATGGGCATTCATGGAAGAAAACGATACGTTTGAAACCGGATATTATTATGCGGCGGAAATTTATCTTTCCCCCAACATCGGCTTTACGTTTGCGGACTCCGTTGATGCAAAAATCAACTCTTACAGCGTAAGCGGCGATAAATTATCCGATACACCGTATATTTCGGTCATCTTCGAGCCGCTTTTTAATGAAATAACTTCCGTAAAGGCAACGATAACACCGCCCACTGTCGGCGCAGCACCGGATTTTGACCCTGTTGTGACCTGCGACCCCGAAAACAGCGCATACGTTGATACTGATGGCGTTAAGTGGGAAAAGATCGCAAAGGCTGACTATACCGGCAACTCCTACACCGACGAATGGACTGCCGTAGATAAATCCGAGAAATTCGAGGCAGGGTATTTCTATTCTGTCGAAATATCTATGAACACCGAGGACGGATATAAGATCGGTGATGAGTGCGTCGGGACAATAAACGGCGTTCCTCATGACGATTATTGGGGTCCGTTCGTTGACGACCCGTTCTGTCCGTGCCTCTTTATGCGGTTCGATCCCACCACGCCGCAGAACGTAAAGGCTACCGCGGGCGACGGAGAAGTAACCCTTACATGGGACGCGGTTGAAGGAGCTACAGCTTACACCGTAAAGAGCGGCGTGGACTCGACCATTCTTGCGAAGGGCTTAAAGACCAACACCGCGACGATAACGGGTCTTACCAACGGCAAGGAGTATTCGTTCAGAGTTTACGCATATGTTGACGGCAGATGGAGCGGCGCTTCCGCTGTTGTAAAGGCAACTCCCAAGGTAAGCATTATTCCGCAGAACGTAAAGGCAGCTGCGGGCGACGGAAAGGTAACTCTTACATGGGACGCGGTTGACGGAGCTACATCTTACACCGTAAAGAGCGGCGTGGATTCGACTATTCTTGCGAAGGGCTTAAAGACCAACACCGCGACGATAACGGGTCTTACCAACGGCAAGGAGTATTCGTTCAGAGTTTACGCATATGTTGACGGCAAATGGAGCGGCGCTTCCGCTGTTGTAAAGGCAACTCCCAAGGCAAGCTATATCCCGCAGAATGTAAAGGCTGTTGCGGGCAATGGAACGGTAACCCTTACATGGGATATGGTTGAGGGCGCAACGACTTACGTCATCAAGGACGGCGGCACGACAGTGCTTGCAAAGGGCATTACCACCAACACCTACACATTCACGGGCTTAACCAACGGCACTACTTACACCTACACGGTTTACGCTTATGCGGGCGGCAAGTGGAACGGCGCTTCCGCAAAGGTTACGGCTACCCCCAAGGCAAGCTATATTCCGCAGAATGTAAAGGCTGTTGCGGGCAATGGAACGGTAACCCTTACATGGGATA
>JBJFHP010000212.1:0-2071 GCA_051893715.1 Oscillospiraceae bacterium | reverse complement strand
CCTACACGGTTTACGCTTATGCGGGCGGCAAGTGGAACGGCGCTTCCGCAAAGGTAACTGCCACACCCAATGCGTGACCATGCGCACAGCGCAAAATGACCCGATAAATTGAACCGAATAACAGACCGGCACCGTGTGAAAGCGGTGCCGGTTTTGTCCGGGTTATGTTGGTGAATACGGAGCAACGGTGCTGACGAAAACGATCGGGTGCTTTTGCCGAAACCATTTCAGAATATAATAAGCGGCACATTCGAGCGTGCCGCTTACTTTTTATTCGGTTCGGAATTACAGCGGTTTTGCGGTTGAGATCACTCTGCTGAAATCCCCGCTGCGCTTCATCTCGGATTTGATACGGTACATTTCCTCGTCTGCCCTGCGGAATACCTCCTCGTAGTTCCTGTCAGAGGAGATATACTCTGCGGTTCCTATCGCCGCTGCCGCCCGTACCTCACCCTCGTCACGCCTTAGTGTTTCAAGGAACTCTTCTGACAGCTTTTGGCATTTATCGAGAGAGGTGTCCTTTAAAAGCACCGCAAATTCATCGCCGCCGATCCGATAGATATTCTCTCTGCCGAATGTCTTTGCGGCAGCTGCCGCAGTGCCCGAGATAAGTATATTGCCGTACTCGTGACCGTAGTTGTCGTTTACCTGCTTGAGCCCGTTCACATCGATCACCGCCAGCGAGAAGCGCAAGCCGTCTGTTTTCCTGAACAGATTTGCGATGTCACGCTTGTATGCGGTGTTGTTGTTCACCCCCGTAAGACTGTCGGTGTAGGCAAGGCTGTTGATGTAGTCCATTTGTTCCCTGAGCTTGTCGGCGGTTTCCCGAAAACTCTCGGTGAGCATACCGATTTCGTCCTTTGATTTTACTGTCAGGTTAACGTCAAGATTTCCGTCGGCGATCTCCTTTGCCGCCTTGTTCAGTTCCTTCAGCGGGTGTATCAGTGAACGCGCGATGGCGGAGCTTACAATAATAAATATCAGCACGATTATCGTCACAGAAATAAGTATCTGCCGCATAAGGCGATTCATTCCCGCGTCGATCTCCGACACGGGAGCCGTGACAGCAATGCACATTCCGTTGTTCAGCGGGCGAAGGGCAAGGCGTTTTCTTTCCCCGTTACGGCTGTACTCATACAGCTTGTCCGAATTTGTTAAATTCTCCTCGTTTGCAAGGCTGTCGCTTAACTCGCGCACCGAAGCATACATACTCTGCTTGTTGTAAACAATGTTGAGGTCGCTGTCCGTCAGGAACGCATATCCGGTATCGTACAGCGATATCGAATCGACGAAAGAGCTTATGTACTCGAAGTCGATATCCATTCCCACAACTGCCACAAGCTCTCCCTCGAAATATATCGGCTCGACATATGATATCATTCTGATGTTAACTTCACGGTTAGTGTAGGGGGTGACCCAAGTGGCGCTGCCATGCTCCACCGGTATATAATACCAGCCGACGTGTTCGATATCGTCGGGGTCAAATTTGCTGAGATCCGTGATGGCGTGCGGCTCAAAATCACCGGTTTCCTTGCTAAGGACCTGAAAAAATCCCTCGGTCGGGGAGAAATTTCCCGGAGCAAACCGCAGATAGTATGTCACAGCGCCGCTTGTTCTGCGTGCGGCGGTCAGACCAACTCCCCTGATCGTGTCAATGTATTCGTTGCGGTATTCGGCGTCGGAAATAAGCCTCTCCATGCTTTCGATATGCGTTTCTGCGTATTCACCCATGATCTCAACAGACTGCTCTATTCGCCCCAGGGTGCTGTTAAGCTCCTGAGCTTTTTCGCTGCACAGAAGGTTGATTATCTGGACAGAATCATTTTCTATCGCCGCTTTCGAGTTTAATATCCCTGCTCCGCCGATGATCAGCGAGGCGACAACAATGACAAGTAAAATCAGAAGAATGATCTTTGTCTGAATAGACTTCACTATAAATCACCAGATCTCTATATTTAGCGGTCTGTTGTATGTACCTGCGCTTTGTTACAGGCAGTTTTCGCAGACACTCATTTGCTTTTGTTATTTCTATTATATATCCGGAATGGGATTATGTCAATAAAAACGTTTA
>JBJFHP010000211.1:0-7565 GCA_051893715.1 Oscillospiraceae bacterium | reverse complement strand
TTAACGACTTTATTCTCCTGCTCGCAAAGGAGGACGATATCGTCGAGGGCAAGCTTGACACCTCTAAGGTCAAGGCGTTCAGGGCAAAGGCGGGCGATGTTGTCGAGGTTTATGCGACAACGCTGCATTACGCTCCCTGCAATGCGGAAAAGGGCGGCAGCTTCAAGGTAGTCATCGCGCTCCCCAAGGGCACGAACGGTCCCAAGCCCGCTATAGACCCGATATTCTGCGAGGACAACGCGCTGTGGGCTTGCAACAAGTGGCTGCTTGCTCACGCGGAGAGCGACGAGGCAAAGCAGGGCGCTTATGTAGGGCTGACGGGCGAAAATATAGATATTGCCGAGCTTATTTGATAATAAATGAAATGTCCGTCAGAACCGGTCATTTCGGCGTTAGCTGCGACTAAGCGAAAATAAACAAAATTATCAAGAAAAATTTTATTAAATGGGGCTTGATTTTTTCGGAAAATATGATACAATATTATTGAGGCAACAGCCTTTAATGGGTATTTTTCCCGGAATAAAACCAAGGAGGAACACAACAATGGCATATGTAATTTCTGACGAGTGCATCGCTTGCGGTGCTTGCGCAGACGGATGTCCTGTAAACGCTATTTCTGAGGGTGACGGCAAGTACATTATCGACGCAGATACCTGCATCGACTGCGGCGCTTGTGCAGGCACCTGCCCCGTAGGCGCTCCGCAGGAGGGCTGATTTCGGGCGAGTCAAGGCTCACGGAATACATAAAGCGGGCGGAGCGATCCGTCCGCTTTTTCTGTTGGCGGCGTTTTTTTGCGGGCAATATTTTGCGATAACATTTTGCGGTAACATTTGCGGTAACATTTGCGGTAACATTTTTTTCAACATTTTTTGGCAAACTTTTTTCAGACAAATTTTGCGGGCGATTTTTGTGACAATATTTTGCGGTAACATTTGCAATAACATTTTGCGGGCAAATTTGAAACACAAAAAAGGGTCGTATCGCGATTACCGTTACGGTGTTCGTGATACGACCCTTCTTAAAGTAAAGAAAGAGTCAAATATAATTATATATATCTTTCCGATAACGCCTTAAATCAGCGGGTTTACCCAATCGGAACGGTGAACCTCAACGGATACTCTCCGCACGGCTTACCGCGCCGTATCAAGCTAAGAACCGATCATTCGCGTTAATACGATGAATGCCTCCGGGCGGCTTCGGACGTTTCGTTACGCAGGACTGCCTTAGCGCTTTACCTCGTCCGCAGGACTTCGCGGGGAGGGTGTGACAGCTGAAAATCCGAAAAGGATCTTCGCGCCGAAAAGCCTTGTTTCATTAGTGCGTCTTATTCCGTCGGTCGGCGGGCGGATATTGCATTTTCCTCTGCTTTGACCGGATCGCGAGCCGTTGTTTCCGCCGCATTCCCGATAATGGGCTTCCGCGCGGGCGCAGGATACGAGCGCAGCCTCGGACATAATGTTCTATCCGTTTTTATTGTAACCTATTTTGCTTTAATTGTCAAGTGTTTTTTGGCGAAAAATCGCTGTATTATGCAGTTTTGAAATAATTTATTGCGGTTTTTGGCAACTTTTTTCGATATTATCCGCGTGATTTGTCCAATGGTGTTGATTTTCCGCATGAATTATAGTATAATAAGGGTAACAGGCAAATACAGCAAAAAGAAAGGAACATTGTTTATGAATATTTTGGTAGTAGGCGGCGGCGGGCGCGAGCACGCGATAATCACCGCGCTCAGCAGATCCCCCCGTGTGGACAAGCTTTACGCAGCGCCCGGAAACGGCGGTATATCCAAGCTTGCGGAATGCTTCCCCGTAAAGGCGACGGATATCGACGGCGTTCTTGCGCTGGCGGAGAAGCTGCGCCCCGATTATGTTTTCGTTGCGCCCGACGATCCTCTTGTGCTCGGCATGGTGGACAGGCTGAACGAGGCGGGTTTCAAGACCTTCGGTCCGAGGGCGAACGCCGCGATACTTGAGGGCAGCAAGGTGTTCTCAAAGGCGCTGATGAAGAAGTACAATATCCCCACGGCAGCATATGAAACCTTTACCGACGCGGACAAGGCTGTTGAATACATAAAGGCTCAGAACAGCTATCCCGCGGTTATTAAGTGCGACGGGCTTGCGCTCGGAAAGGGCGTTATCATCGCGAAGGACTTCGCGGAAGCGGAGGCTGCGGTGAAGTCCATGCTGCTTGACGGCAAATTCGGAAAGAGCGGCAGCGAGATAGTTGTCGAGGAGTTCATGACAGGCCCCGAGGTGACTGTGCTTGCGTTCACCGACGGCAAGACCGTAAAGCCCATGATATCCTCCATGGATCACAAGCGCGCATATGACAACGACGAGGGACTTAACACCGGCGGAATGGGCACTGTTGCCCCCAACCCCTGCTACACCGACGCATTCAAGGCGGAGTGCATGGAGAAGATATTCAAGCCCACCATTGCGGCAATGAGCGCGGAGGGCAGACCGTTCAAGGGCTGCCTGTATTTCGGGCTTATGCTTACCCCCAACGGCGCAAAGGTGGTTGAATACAACTGCCGCTTCGGCGATCCCGAAACGCAGGTCGTCCTCCCGCTGCTTGAAACCGACCTTACCGAGATAATGGACGCGATATGGGAGGAAAGGCTTGACGGGCTTGACATCAAGTGGAGCGATAAGAGCTGCGCCTGCGTTGTCATGGCGAGCGGCGGCTATCCCGAAAAATACGAAACGGGCAAGGTCATTTCGGGTCTTGACGAAAACGGGCAGTGCGGCGGCGCTTACGTTTACCACGCGGGGACAAAGCTTGAAAACGGGCAGTTCCTCACGGCGGGCGGGCGCGTCCTCGGCGTTACCGCAACCGGCGCGGATCTTCGCGCGGCGCTTGACGAGGCGTACAAGGCTGTTGAGGGAATATCCTTCGAAAAGGCGCATTACAGGCATGATATCGGCGCGAGAGCGTTAAAGGCGCTTTAAGGCTGCGGATATTTGACCCGCAGGACAAACGCCGCAGTGCTCGGTATGCTTTGATAACAATAAACGAAAACGACCGATTTTTTGTCGGTCGTTTTTTTATTCAATTACCGCCGCTGCCGCCGCGTACATTTCCCTTGCCGCCGCGGTAATATCGGGCTGCGCCGCGACTGCCGAAACGACCGCCGCGCCGTTTATCCCAAGCCCTTTAAGGGTGAGAATGTTCTCCTTGTTGACCCCGCCGATAACCACAAACGGAATAGTAACCGCCGCGCGGATTTGCTTTATTATTTCGGGGGTAACGGGGCGGGTGTCGGTTTTTGTCGAGGTAGGGAACACTGCGCCCACGCCGAGGTAATCCGCGCCGTCAGCCTGCGCCTGCGCCGCTTCCTCGGGGCGCGCGGCGGAAACGCCTATGACCGCCTTTTCCCCGAGAATACGCCGCGCTTCGCGGCAGGGGAGGTCTTTCTGACCGAGGTGAACGCCGTCCGCGCCCGCCGCAAGGCAGATGTCAACGCGGTCGTTGATTATGAGCGGGACATTGTTCGGGCGGGTTATTTTCAGCACCCGCAGCGCAAGCTCGTAAAACTCCCGCGAGGTGCAGTCCTTTTCGCGCAGCTGAATAATACCCGCGCCGCCCGCAATTGCGCGCTCAACGCTTTGCTCTATCGTTTCGCAGGACATAAGCTGCCTGTCGGTGCAGAAATAAAGCGTGTAATCAATGCTTTTTTTGTCAATAATTTCGGTGCTCATCAGCTTTCAGCCTTTCGCAGAATAAATTTGAAGTCATTCCCGCCGCGTCGAAAAGACCCGCTCTGAACGCGCCCATTCCCGCGCCGCCGTCGGACAGCTCGCCGCATATGCTCATGAAAGCCGCTCCCGCCGCCGCGCCGTAAAGCGGCTCGGTGACAGCGCAGAACGCCGCGCACAGCGCAGTAGTCATACAGCCCGCGCCGGTAACCCTTTTCAGCTTTTCCGAGCCGTTGTGCAGGATAATGGTGCGGCAGCCGTCGGATATCACGTCGTTTTTTCCCGTTACCGCGCAGACCGTGCCGAGCTTTCGTGCCGCCTGTTCCGCTGTGGCGGCGTTTTCCGCTCCGAAGCAGTCAACGCCGTGAGGTTGAATCGCGTCATTCCCCGCGAGGGAGGAAATTTCGGCGATATTCCCGCGAATGACCGAAATTTTAACCTCCGACAGAAGCTTTTCGGCAGCCGTTCGGCGGAATTTCGTTAACCCAACGCCTACGGGGTCGAGCACGACGGGAATGCCCTTTTCGTTTGCGGAAACTCCCGCGCGGAGCATGGCGCAAAGGCGGCTTTCGGAGAGCGTTCCCATATTCAGCACCAGCGCGTCAGCCGCGGCGGACACCTCGGCTGTTTCCGCGGGGTCGTCAGCCATAATGGGCGAAGCTCCCGCCGCGAGAAGCATATTCGCGGTGTCGCCCGCAGTCACATAATTGGTTATGCAGTGCACCAGCGGGCATTTGCGGCGCATTTCGTCAAGCACCGCCCCTGCCTGTTCCGAAAAACTCATATTTTCCTCTTTCTAGGACGCCGATCGTTCCGTTTTCTCGGCGGTATTGCCGACAAAGGTATCAAGCACCTTAACGCGCTTCATAGCCGTAACGAGCACCGCCGCGATTACCGTTCCGCCGCAGCTTGACACAAAGAACGGGAAAACATAGGTGAACAGCGCAGCTTCTCTGCCCATGATAAGCGAAGCTATCGGGAACGACAGCATACCGCCGATGACGGAGGTGCCGAAAAGCTCGCCCGCGTAAGCCATGGGCAGCCGAAGGTACTTCATAAAGCCGCCCCTGCACACCCGTTTTCCTACCCAGTGGTACAACGCCCCGCACAGGAACGCGCCGCACATACTCCCGGGGAAAGCGAGCAGCGTCCCGAGTCCGAAAATGTTTCTGATAAGGCTTGCGCAGAACGCCATGCCGAGGGCGTACCACGGTCCGAGGTAAACTCCGGCTATTATGTTTACAAGGTGCTGCACGGGGCTGCATTTCGACGCGCCGATAGGAATGCTGAACATTGATCCCACAACGGCGACAGCGACAAGCACGGCGGCTATCGCAAGCTTTCGTATATCCGTTTTCTTCATAATGATACCTCTTCTTTCGGTGCCGCGCGGTCATTTTTCGGCGGCGCGGCGGCATACGCATACAGTTTTCCCGTATGTGTCGGTCGATACTCGGAAGTATCCTCTCACCGCGAAACACGCGTTCCCTCGCTGAAAAATGACCTCGGACGGCGCTCCCCGCCGAAGCTGTATCATAAAACCGCAAATGCGGAAATGACCTTTATTTATTGTTGTTCCTCGTTATTTCTTGTTATTTCTCGGAGCAGAACTTGACTTCCTTGCCCTCGAGTATCATGTTGGTAGTCCTTACCGCGCACATTTTTCCGCACATGGAGCAGGTGTGGCGGTCTGCGGGGGGAGTGCTCTCGAAATAATCGCGCGCCTTTTCGGGGTCAAGCGCTACCTTGAACATTTCCTCCCAGTCAACCTTGTGGCGGGCTTCTGCCATTGCATTGTCGCGGTCTGTCGCATGGGGAACTCCCTTTGCGATATCCGCCGCGTGAGCCGCGATACGGCTCGCGATTATGCCCTCCTTAACGTCGTTAAGATCGGGCAGGCGGAGGTGCTCCGCAGGGGTGACATAGCACAGGAAATCCGCGCCGCTTGCCGCCGCGATAGCCCCGCCGATAGCGGAGGTTATATGGTCGTAGCCGGGCGCAATGTCGGTAACGAGCGGACCCAGTACATAGAACGGCGCGCCGTGGCAGATTCGCTTCTGGAGCTGCATATTTGCGGCAATTTCGTTCATTGCCATATGCCCGGGACCCTCTACCATGACCTGAACGTCCCTTGCCCATGCGCGCTCGGTCAGCGCGCCGAGCTCGATAAGCTCGGAAATCTGACCCGCGTCGGTGCTGTCGTCGATACAGCCGGGGCGGAGCGCGTCGCCGAGGGAGATAGTCACGTCATATTCGCGCAGAATGTCAAGCACCTCGTCGTAATGCTCGTAGAACGGGTTTTCATTTCCCGTCATCATCATCCACGCGAACAGCAGCGAGCCGCCGCGCGATACAATGTTCATCTTTCTCGGGTCGCGGCGGAACGCTTCGACGGCGCGGCGGTTTATTCCCGCATGGATAGTCATGAAGTCAACGCCCTCCTCCGCGTGCGCGCGTACAACGCGCAGGAAGTCCTCTGCGGTTATCTCAAGCAGATCCTTTTCGAGGTAGCCGATAGCGTCGTACATGGGCACTGTGCCTATCATTGCGGGGGACTTTGCGACAAGCTCGCGGCGGAAGGTATTGGTCTTTCCGTAGTTGGAGAGATCCATTATTGCCTCCGCGCCGAATTTCAGCGCCATGTCCACCTTCTGCATTTCAACGTCGTAGTTCTTGCAGTCGCCCGAGATTCCGAGGTTGACGTTTATCTTGGTGCGAAGCCCCGAGCCTATTCCCTCGGCGGAAAGCGAGGTGTGGCGAACGTTCGCGGGGATAGCGACAACGCCCTTTGCGACAAGCTCGCGGAGCTTTTCGGGCTCCATGTATTCCTTTTCCGCGACGGTTTTCATTTCGGGGGTTATTATGCCCTTTTTCGCCGCCTCCATCTGTGTTGCGTATTCTCTCATGGTTTATATTCCTTTCATATTATAAAATTCGTAAAAGTGATTTGTCGGACCGTGCCCGTGACCGACGGATAATTTGTCGGCGTTTGCGATAGCGCTCGTTATATAGTCCTTTGCCGCTTCGACTGCGGTCGGGATATCCATTCCGTTGGCAAGGCAGGCGGCTATCGCGGAGGACAGCGTGCAGCCCGTGCCGTGGGTGTTTTCGGTGTCAATACGCTCGCTGCAAAACACCGTGCTGTCGTCGGGGGTGTACAGTATGTCCACCGCGTCGCCTCTGAAATGCCCGCCCTTTATGAGCAGGTTTTTCGCGCCGCAGGACATTATCTCCCGCGCGGCGGCGTCAAAGTCGTCTATATCCTCAACGACAAGCCCCGAAAGCTGCGCCGCCTCGGGCATATTCGGCGTTACCACGTCCGCGAGGGGGAAAATGTATTCTTTAAGCGCGGCGGCAGTGCCTGTTCCGCTGAGGGAGTCGCCGCTCGTTGCGACCATGACGGGATCGCACACGACAAACGGCGGCTTGTATTCCCTTAGTTTTTCGGCGACCGTTCGGATAATTTCCACGCTCGGGAGCATTCCCAGCTTTACCGCCGCGACGTCGATATCGCGGAAAACCGCGTCTATCTGATCGGCGACAATTTTCGGGTCAATGTCCTGCATGGAGATAACACCGCAGGTGTTCTCCGCGACAACGGACGTCACCGCGCTCATTCCGAAGCAGCCGAGGGCGGAAAAGGTCTTTATATCCGCCTGAATGCCCGCGCCGCCGCTGCAGTCCGAGCCTGCTATTGTAAGACAGTTCTTCATTTTTCTCTCCATAAAAAAAGACCTCCGCCGCGCGAAGGTCCCGATAATTCTCAAAGGATATCGTTGCTTCCCTACGATGGTATTGACCAACAGGTTCAAAGGGTCAGGCAAAGCCTTCTCAACTCCGTTCGGAGTACCCCCAGCGTTACT
>JBJFHP010000210.1:0-7603 GCA_051893715.1 Oscillospiraceae bacterium | reverse complement strand
TACCCGACGGCTGTGTGGTAAAATCATCGGGCATACTATGGATAACCACGGTTTTTCCGATGATTTCATCAACCGTAAACCTGTCGGTTAAAAATGCCGAAAGCGCGAAGCCGCGGTTGCCGAAAAGCGGCGGCATATCGCCTGAGTGCTGAGGGTGGGGGCAGTCGGAGCGGTCGTAGTGCATTCCGGTATCGGCAAAGGGGTCGCTCTCATTTCCCGTGCAGGAGCCGCCCGCGTGGATATGGAAGCCGAAAATTCTTTCGCCGCACCTATCTGAGGAGTGCGGCAGCCCGCCTATCTCCGCCTTAACAAGCACCCCTCTGTTTGTCTGATAAAAGCGCACTGTCCCCGAAATGCCGGGGTATTCGCTGCTTCCCATAATTACCGAGTAAGCCTCGGTATATACTTGTGTGTTTATGATAATTACCTCCCGAATAGTTTTGTACTATTTTATGCTTTTTACGGAAATATGTCACAGGAATAAAACCGAGAAAACAAACAAAACTAACTCCGAGGTGATAATTATGTCAAAACAGGGAATGAAGCGTCCCGAAATCCGCACGCAGCCAAGAAACACCGTACCGCCAGTACCGGAAATCCAGGGCAAGGCAAAGCATGGGAATGTCCGCGCAAATCCGATTATAGCGGGCACAGAGCCGCCCACCCAAAAGGTGTACCACAGCACCCCCCACACCGAGGAAAAGCCGATTGCGTCGGTGTATAAGGAGATTGACAACGACCTCGCACGTGACAATCTCGAAAACGACATTACTGCCGCAGATTTGCAGGATATGTGAGACGCCACGGCTTAAAGCTGCAGCCGACAAAATAGATTTATACAAGCCAACCGCCGCAGGCTTTTTTCTGCGGCGGTTCAGGCTGTCGATAAAGGCACATCTGCGTCGTCAGCGCCGCTACGACAGCCACAAAGGCTAGTCGTAGCAACGCTTCCTAGCATCTGCACCTTTCTCGGCAGCCCGGGAAAGATACTTTTTCGACAAGCTGACAGCCGCCGACACATGGCGGCTGTTTTAATGAAAAACGGAGGTCAGTATGGAGATAAGAATAGCGGGAACAGTCGAGGAGTCTATCGTTGACGGACCGGGGCTGCGTTATGTAGTGTTCGTTCAGGGCTGCCCGCATAACTGCGAGGGCTGCCACAACCCCGAAACGCACGATTTTTCGGGCGGAAAACTCACCGATACCGACGCGCTCTTTAACGAGTGCACGGAAGATCCTCTCACGCAGGGCGTGACCTTTTCGGGCGGCGAGCCGTTCTGTCAGCCCGAGCCGCTTTACGAGCTCGGGAAGCGGCTCAGGGAGCGCGGCTATAACATCATGTGCTACAGCGGGTGGACATTTGAGGAGCTTCTTAAAAAAGCCGAAAGGGAGGAATATGTCGGAAAGCTGCTTTTGGTCACGGATTATCTTGTTGACGGGCGGTTCATGCTTGAAAAGCGCTCGCTTACGCTGAAATTCCGCGGAAGCACCAATCAAAGGATAATCGACGTTCAGAAAAGCCTTTCGGAAAATCGTGCCGTTGAAACCGAATTGTAACCGAAAATTGTGTGACGGAGGTTGAATTATAGGAACTTTTGTGATATACTGTTATTGACACTTTATCGTAAGGGGCGATCTTCATCAATCATTTCAGAAAAACAATGGCGCTTGCCGCCGCCTGTGCAGTGATGCTGACCACAACAGCCTGCCGCAACAAGGACGGAAGCGGCTATGTCTTTAAATACGACATTTCCTACAACCCCGTAACGCTCGACCCGCAGCTTGCGAACGATAAAAATTCCGAGCTTATTATTGGCAACGTTTTTATGGGACTGCTCACGCTTCAGCCCGACGGCTCGCTTGCCGAGGGCGTGGCGAGCGATTACATAGTTTCCGACGACGGGCTGAAATACACATTTAAGCTGCGGCAGGACGTGTATTGGACCGACGGCGGCGATTTCGAGCAGCAATGCACCGCGCATGACTTCGTTTACGGCTTTCAGCGGCTTTTTCTCCCCGAAACAAACGCTCCGCGCGCTAAGGAGTATTACTGCATAAAAAACGCGCGCCCCGTTAACATGGGTGCGGTCGGCGACGCGTCGGTCATCGGTGTTAAGGCTAACGGCGATTTCGAGCTTGAAATAACGCTCGACTACCCGAATATCCGCTTTCTGACCTTGCTGACCGAGCCGCCCGCAATGCCCTGCAGCGAGGAATATTTCCTTTTGTCGCAGGGAAAATACGGGCTTTCGGCGGAATGCACCCCCTCAAACGGCGCATTTTACCTTAAATCATGGAACTATTCCCCCTACAATATAACCGATGTCAACAACCTCATTCTCCGCAGAAACGCGAAAAACAGCGCCGCGCGGCAGATATACCCGTCGGGGCTTAATTTCTTCATTGAGGACGAGGCTGATTTTGTCGGCGATTTCCTCTCGGGAACAACGAGCTGCATTGCAGTTTCCGACGATGACGCAGCTCTTATCACGGGCGAATACACCTGCACGGCGTTCAGCAATATCACCGTAGGGCTTGTGTTCAACCGAAAGAAAGAAGTGTTCGGCAGCGAGGATCTCATACAGGCGCTCGCCCGACTGACCGACAGGGAAACGGTCGCCGCCGCGCTCGAGCATTACGCCCCCGCACAGGCGATAGTCCCGCATGAGGTGTCAATGCTTGACAAAAGCTACCGCGAGCTCGTTGGCTCGGAAATGACCCCCGAATACAGCGTCAGCACGGCGAAAAGCTACTTTGAAAAGGCAAAGGATACGCTTGACAGGTCGCTGTTCACGGGCGCAAGGGTGATCGTTCCCGACGACGCTGCCGCAGAAGCGGTGTCCTACATAATGCAGGAATGGCAGCGCGAATTTGGGTTCTACTGCGTTGTGGAGCGGCTGAATGAAAAGGAATATTCGGCGCGGCTCGAAAGCGGCGATTATGAAATAGCCGCCGTTGAGCTGACAGGCAGCTACAACAGCCCCGCTGCATATATGGACTGCTTCCGCAAGAGCGTCCGCCTTGGCGGGTTTTCCGACATGGAGTTTGAAAGCCTTATGAACAGGGCGGAGGAATGCGAAAGCATGGACGAAAGCGCGGAGCTTTACAGACAGGCGGAGCAGCTTCTGATAAACAAGGCGGCTTTCGTTCCGCTTTATTTCAAGAACGAATATTTCTTCATCGGCGAAGATATGACCGACATCTATTACAATTCGTTTACAAAGACCGTCGATTTTTCTCAGGCAAAACAATTCTGACCGGTGCGTTTTGCTGTGTTAAAACAAAAAATTAACGCCGTACTTTATTGGTGCGGCGTTTTCTGTGAAATTTTTATTTGCTGTCGGTTATGTCGGTGACGGTGAGCCTGCCGTTATCAACGGTGAAGCTGACTTCCTTGCCGCCGAAGCTCATTGTGTAAACGCGTTCGGGGGCGTGCTGATACTGCGGGCGGGGGTCCTGTGCGAGAACATCGTGCAGCCCCGCTCTTTTTTCTTCGGGTATCATTTGCAGCAGCCTTTCGGGTATCTCGACCGTCAGCACGCCCTCGGGAGTGCTCAGCGCGAAGCCGTTGGACGCGTCGGGTATACTGTCAACATATGGAAGATAGGGCTTGATATCAAATATCGGCGTTCCGTCAAGGATATCCGCTCCCGAAACGATGAGCGTCGTCCCGTCGGCGGTCTGCTCCATTCCCTCAAGCCTTACCACGCTCAGCCCTATCGGGTTGGGGCGGTAGGGTGAACGGGTGGAAAATACGCCCATGCGGGTATTACCGCCGAGCCGCGGCGGCCTGACCGTCGGCGTCCAACCGCTGCGCTTTATTTCGGAAAATTCCCACAAAAGCCAGATATGGCTGTATTGCTCCAGCCCGCGCAGCGCGTCGGGATCCCTGTATTCGGGCAGAAAAACAATTCTCCCCGTAAGCGAGCCGACAAGCCCGCTCTGACGCGGAATGCCGAATTTCCCCTTAAAATCGGTGTAAATATGCGCGATCGGCTTTATTTCCATAGTTACCTCACAAGCTATTGCTCTATCATGCTGCGGATAGTTTTTTCGGTTTCTCTGATTTCCGACAGGAACTCGCTTGCCGATACCCTTATCGCGCCGCTGCCCATTACGATTATCTGCTCGGTGTTGTCGGACGTCGCAACGCGGACGCGGTATTGCTTTGTGAGTTCGTGCGCGGTCTTTTCGATGTACATATCCGCCGTTTCCGCCTCGCGGGTGTAAATCACGGAGATATTACCGACCGTTTCAACCTCGCGGTGGCTGCCCTTGACCTTGTATGCGTCGAAAACCAGAATGACATTGTTCCTTTTGAAGCCCTGATAATTGCACAGGATATGAATGAGCCTGTTTCTCGCAAGGTCAAGGCTCTCCTTTGCAAGTGCGCTGAGCTCGTCCCATGCGAATATTATGTTATACCCGTCGACAAGTAGGTATTCGGGTCCCTTCGGCGGAACGGGAAGCTTGGGTATTTTCGCCGCCTGCGGCTGCTTTTCGCGGCGCATTGCGGAATGCTCGTCACGGTTTATCTTGCCGTAGGTGCGCTCGAATATCGCCATAAGCTCCTCGTCGGAAGCGCGGCGTTCCTTTGAGGAATTAACAGTGCGCTGCTTTTCGCGCGCAGGCTCACTGTCTGATTCGCCGCCGAACCGCAGC
Source organism: Oscillospiraceae bacterium (assembly GCA_051893715.1). GTDB lineage: Bacteria > Bacillota > Clostridia > Oscillospirales > Ruminococcaceae > CAG-115. The sequence continues at coordinate 2,941 of JBJFHP010000210.1, read as the reverse complement.
CCGCTGTCCGTGTGCATACGGGAGGGCGCTTCGTTCCATTTAACAAGATATCCCGCGCCGTGCGAGCAGAAAACGCTGTCGGGGGAATTGTCCGTGTCCGCCTCGAAGTCATATCCGCAGCGCTCGATCACCTCCTCGGCGTTATGGCAGGGGAAATAGCCCTTCGAAACGCAGGAGAGCCTGCCTTTTCCCTTTGAATAACCGATAACCTCGCGCTGATAGCCGCGCATTTCCGATACGGGGCAGCTTCCGCGGATCACGGCATATTCGCCGTTGTTTTCGGGCTGGTCAAATTCCGCGCCCATTCTTTGCAGGTCGGTCATTGCGCGCCCAACGCAGTCCGACGGTATCTCCAGCGAAAAATCATAGTACGGCTCCAGCAGCACCGACTGCGCGCTTGCAAGCCCCTGCCGCACAGCGCGGTAGGTAGCCTGTCGGAAATCGCCGCCCTCGGTATGCTTTAAATGCGCGCGCCCCGCGACAACCGTTATTTTCATATCGGTTATCGGCGAGCCCGTCAGAACGCCGATATGCTGCTTTTCTTCAAGGTGCGTCAATATCAGCCGCTGCCAGTTGATGTCAAGGTCGTCCTTGCGGCAATCGGCGGCGAAATGCATTCCGCTCCCGCGCTCCGCCGGCTCAAGCAGCAGGTGTACCTCCGCATAATGTCTGAGCGGCTCATAGTGCCCCACGCCGACAACAGGCGCTGCTATCGTTTCCTTATAGGCAATGCTGCCCTCGTCGAATGCAACGTACATTCCGAACCGCTTTGCGATAATGCTTTTCAGCACCTCAAGCTGTATCTCGCCCATAAGGCTGACGTGTACCTCTTTAAGCTGCTCCGACCACGTTATGCGAAGCTGCGGGTCCTCTTCCTCAAGCCTGCGCAGCTTTGTCAGCGCAGACGGGATATCCGTGCCTTCGGGGAGAATGAGCTTGTAGCTCAGAACAGGCTCCATTATCGGAGCGCGCGTTTCGGAAGCCGCGCCCAGACACTGCCCCGCAAAGGTCTTTGTGAGCCCTGTCACCGCGCAAACCGACCCGGCAGGAATTTCGTCGACGGCGGTGAATTTTGTCCCCGAATAAATGCGTATCTGATTTACCTTTTCGTTAGGTGCAGCACTGTCTATTGCGGAGCGCACCTTCAGCGTTCCGCCGTCGATTTTCAGGTGAGTGAGCCGCGCGCCGCTTTCGTCCTGTGAAATTTTGAATACCCGTGCCGCGAATTTCCCCCCGCGCGGCGGTTCGGGTGCAAATTCCTCCAGAACGGAAAGAAACTCGTTAACTCCCTTTAATTTCAGCGCCGAGCCGAAGCAGACGGGGAATATATGCCGCTGCATTATTGCCGCGGAAATTTCCCCCGCGGGCACCTCTCCGTTTTCAAGGAACGAGTTCATGCACGCCTCGTCGCATTCCGCCGATAGCTCCGAAAGCATCTCCCTGTCGGAAAAATCGGTGCAGCCGCCGTCCAGCTTCCGCTTGAGCTCGCCGAGCAGGGAAGAGCGCTCCAGCAGCGAAATATCCATTTTGTTGACAAAAATAAACACGGGTATCCCGAAGCGCTTCAGCATTCGCCATATCGTGTCGGTATGGCTCTGAACGCCGTCCGTGCCGCTTATGACAAGCACGGCGCAGTCGGGCACGGACAGCGCGCGTTCCGTTTCCGCGGCAAAGTCAACGTGCCCCGGAGTGTCGAGAAGGGTAAATTCGCAGTTTTCGGTGCGAAGCAGCGCCTGCTTTGAAAAAATGGTTATCCCGCGCGAGCGCTCCAGCGGGTCGGTGTCAAGAAAAGCGTCGCCGTGGTCGACGCGCCCGAGCTTCCTTATCCCGCCCGAGCAGTAAAGCATTGCCTCCGCAAGGGTGGTCTTTCCCGAGTCGACGTGGGCGGTCATTCCGAGCACTATTCTTTTCACGGAAACACCTCCCTATAATAAATTCAGCACCGCACAAATCCCATGCGGTGCTGTACGAAAAATCACTTGTTGATAACAACGCTTGCAGTCGCGTATCCCTTGCAGTGCGCGACGGACAGATTAAATTCGTATTCCTCGCGCTGTTCGAGCATTTTGGCGTAGCCCGTTGTAATTATGAACGGGGAGCCGAGTCTGTCGCGAAGAACGGTTATATCACGCGCGCGGACAACGCGCATACCTGTGCCGATAGCTTTCGCGAAAGCTATCTTGACGCAGTAATTCTCGGCGATCAAAGCGGGGGAAAGCTTATGCTTAACAAAAAATCTTATCTCGTCCGATGAAAAATAGTCCGAAAGAAACCGCTTGTTGCGGCAAGCCTTTTTTATGCGGTCGATCTCAATGATCGCCGTTCCTGTTCTGATAAATACTTTACTTGACATTTCGCTTTATCTTTATGCGAAGAGAATTGGGGAGCTCCTGCATAATTGCCTCCCTTATTTTTTCGTTGGGGTTAAAGATCACGTTTACGGTGCCGTAAGTCTCGTGCTTTACAACAAGATAGTGAGCGTCCTTTTCAAGCCCGCTTGAAGCGTGGACGGTCGCTTCCGCGTTTATTGCTTCCTCGGGGGGATATGCCCCGAAGTCCTCGCCCTTTGAAAGATCAATGGTTATCATTCTCTTGCGCTTGCGCTTTCCGATGATCTTGTCTATGTCCATCTCGTTGTTTGTGATGATGTATTCATATTCGACGTTAGTGCCGCCGAGAAGCCATACTCCCAGAAACAGCACCAGAACTGCGGGAATAACAAAGCTGAAAAGCATCGTCATAGCAAGGAACATAAACAGCGACGCAAGAACGATCGCACCTGCGGCAATGCCGCCCATTTTTATATAATCGGCAGTGCTTTTTTCTTTTTTAACAAGCTGCTCAGCAAAAACATCCATAATAAATCTCCTGTTCGCTTTTATTGATATAAATGAATTATAGCATAATTCTGAACAAAAATCAAGAGCTTTTTTATGTAAAT
>JBJFHP010000209.1:0-7619 GCA_051893715.1 Oscillospiraceae bacterium | reverse complement strand
GCGATCTCGGAAAGCATCTTTCTGTTCAGAGTGATGTTTGCCTTCTTCAGACCGTTCATGAATGTGGAGTAATTCATGCCGTTTGCCTTAGCGGCAGCGGAAATTCTTGTGATCCACAGTCTTCTGAAATCTCTTTTCTTCAGTCTTCTGCCGATGTAAGCATACTGACCGGACTTCATTACGGCTTCCTTAGCAGTCTTGAACAGTCTGCTCTTGCCGCCCCAGTAACCCTTAGCGAGCTTTAATGTTCTATTTCTTCTCTTGCGAGTAGCGAGTGCACCCTTGATACGTGCCATCTTTCATTACCTCCTGTTGTTTTATGCGGAAAGGCTTATTCCGCGTTTGTCGCTCCTGTTATCGAGCTGTGAAATTATTTGTACGGAATAAGGCTCTTTACTGCCGCAACGTTGGTAACGTCGGCATACGCGCCTGCGCGCAGACCTCTCTTGCGCTTGGTGGTCTTCTTGGTAAGAATGTGGCGCTTGCCGCAGTGCTGCATCTTAACCTTACCTGTCTTTGTCAGCTTGAAGCGCTTTTTTGCTCCGCTGTGTGTTTTGATCTTAGGCATTTTGTTATCCTCCTTGAGTTTTCTTCGGTGCAGGAGCCCGCGCCTGCGGACTGCCCCCGCATGGCAGAGGCTTCTCCTGCTTTTCCGCGCCCGCATAACGGGCGAGTTTTATTTCCCGTTTCGGGAAATAAGCTTGCTAAAGTGCGCCTTGGCGCATATCTTATTTCTTGGGGCTTAACACTACCGCGTAGTTCTTGCCCTCGAGCTTGGAGGGCTTCTCCGAACCGCCGTACTCCGAAACAGCGTCCATGAACTTCTTCATCAGATCGTCGCCGAGGTTCATGTGGGAGAGCTCTCTTGCGCGGCGGAAGCGTATCGTTACCTTTACCTTATCGCCGTTCTGGAGGAACTTTATGCAGTTCTTCACCTTGATGTTGAAGTCGTTTGTGTCGATGTTAAGGGACATTTTTATCTCCTTGACCTCGGCCTGCTTCTGGTTCTTCTTGGCTTCCTTTTCCCTCTTGGCCTGCTCGAAACGGTACTTGCCGTAATCCATGATACGGCATACCGGAGGATTTGCTGTGGGTGAGATCATTACAAGGTCGAGATCCGCCTCTATCGCCTTTTCAAGGGCGTCAGCCGAGGACATGATGCCAAGCTGTTCTCCGTCGGTCCCGATAACTCTGACCTCTTTCTCACGGATATCCTCATTGATGAGCTGTTCTTTCGTGCTGATACTAAGCACCGCCTTTCTGTTTTGACACGCGGCAGAATTGCCGATAGAAATAAAATAAGCGCGAGCACACTACTCACGCTTAACATAAAATGCCTCTACGGCTTATTCACATTAAACAACCGCGCCCGACTGAATGAACGCCGGCGGGTGAGAGTGTGGTGGCTCTGCTTTATTACCTATCTATCTTACCACACTCAAAACGATTTGTCAAGGGGTATTTCAAAAAAATTTTCCTTTCGGGAAGAATTTTCTCCCCGAAAGAAAATATTCAAGCCTTTACAGCGTCAGGAGCGCATTTTTGCGCCGAGCTTTTCATCAAGCAGCGCGACGATCTTCGCCATTTCCTCGTCCGCGGCGGCGTCGGTAACGTTCGCGGCGCTGTCGGCGAATACTATGGTGAATGTCAGGCTCTTCTTGTCCGCGCCGAGCTTTTCGCTCTCGTAATGGTCAATAAAGCGGATATCCGCCGCAAGCGCGCTCGCCTCGCGAATAACGTCCGCGATCTCAACGCACAGCGTTTTCTTCGGCGTGATGAGCGAGAGGTCGCGCGAAACCGCCGCAAGCCCGCTCTCGGGAACATACTTTATCTCGGGCTTGAACATTCCGTTGAGGGCGGAATAATTCAGCTCGGCGATGAAAATGCTGAGATCCGACTTCTTGCCCTCGGCGATGTTCAGCTTTTCAATGACCTCGTATCTAACCTTGCCCATATGACCAATCTTAACGCCGTCACAGTAAATATCGGCGGTCATGCCGGGGTGGAGATAGGGCACATTCCCTCTTTCAAAGCGGAATTTCAGCCCGTTCGCCGCAGCGAAGCCCTCGACAGCCTCCTTTAACGTGAAGAAGCTTTCGCCCGCTCCGAATGCGCCGATACAGAGTATCTTGCGTTCCTCGGGAGCAACGGTAAGCGGCAGGCTCTCGGGCAGGTAAACGTTCGCTATCTCGAAGAAGCGACCCTCGTCGTGGTCGGTCTTAACATTGTCCGCGATAACGTTTATCATGCAGGGCGCCATGCTCGTGCGCATGATGGAGAGGTTTTCGGTGATGGGGTTAATGAGCTCGACAGCCCTGTGCTCGGGCGCGTCGTCGGGGAGCATTAGCAGCGCAAGCTCGCGGCGGGAATACATGGCGAGCGTCTGAACCTCGTAATAGCCCTGCGTGCAGAGGTAGCGCTTGTTCTGAAGCTCCTTGTTCTGGAGGAAGCTAAGACCGCCGTTGGTAACCTGCGCGCTGTCAAGGAACGTGGGTATAACATGGCTGTAACCGTATTCCCTGATGACCTCCTCGGCGATATCCTGATAGCTCTCGACGTCCTCGCGGTATCTCGGAACGGTCAGCGTCAGCACGCCGTCCTTTTCCTCAACGCCGAAATTAAGCGATTTAAGTATGGAAACAATATCCTCGTCGGGGACAACAATTCCGAGCACGGCGTTGACCTTTGCTATTTCCGCCTTTATTACCCTGTTTTCGGTGGAAGCGCCCGCGGTAACGTCAAAATGCGTGCTGCCGATTTTCGCAACGCCCATTGTCTGAACAAGGTTAAGAGCGCGCGCCATGCCGTATTCGGTGCTGTATTCGTCGGTGCCCTTTTCAAAGCGCGCCGCCGCGTCGGTGTGAACGCCGAGCGCACGCGCGGTCTTGCGAACGCTGTCGCGCCTGAATTTCGCGGATTCAAGCAGTATCTCCGTTGTCGTGCGCTCTATCTCGCTGTTAAGACCGCCCATTATTCCCGCAAGACCAACGCCCTTGTTCTTGTCGCAGATAAGCAGGTTGTCGCGGGTGAGAGTGTGCTCCTTTTCGTCGAGGGTTATTATCTTCTCGCCGTCGGCAGCGCGGCGGACGATTATCGAGGGACCCTCCAGGGTTGACAGGTCGTATGCGTGCATGGGCTGACCTATTTCAAGCAGGACATAGTTTGTGATGTCAACAATAGCGTCGATAGCGCCGAAGCCGCAGACGGACAGGCGGCGCTTCATCCAGTACGGCGACTCGAAGTGCTGTACATCATAGATATAATGACCGAGGTAGCGCGGGCAGATGTCCTTGTCGATGACCTCAACGGTGATATCGCTGCGCGTCGTTTCATCGCAGGTGTAGCTTCTGTCGGGCGCCTTGAGCGGCTTCTTGAGGAACGCCGCGACCTCGCGCGCGATACCGAGCACCGACTGACAGTCGGGGCGGTTCGCGGTGATGGAAATATCGAAAACGTAATCGTCCAGCGCGAGCGCTTCCCTGATGTCCGTGCCGACCTTGAAGTCGTCGGGGAGGATAAGTATTCCGTTCACCTCCGCGCCGGGCATCCAGTTGTCGTCAATTCCGAGTTCCCCGCCCGAGCACAGCATACCGTAGGACATCATGCCCGCCATTTTTCTCGGGGAAATTTCGATCCCGCCGGGGAGCCTTGCGCCGACAAGCGCTGCGGGTACCTTTGCCCCTGCGAAAACGTTGTCCGCGCCCGTGAGGATAGTCACGTCCTCGCCCGTGCCGACGTTCATGGTGCAGATGTAGAGGTGCGTGCCCTCGTACTTTTCGATAGCCTTGACCTCGCCGACAACAACCTTTTCGATGTCCTTGCCGAGGTAAATCGTTTCCTCGACCTCGAAGCCCGAGCCGAACAGCTTGTCGACAAGCACGGACGGCGCGACATCTATATCAACATAATCCTTTAACCAGCTGTATAAAATCTTCATGCCGCTCTCCTCCTTATGCCTTGAACTGCTTGAGGAAGTCAATGTTATTCTCAAACAGCATACCCATGTGACCGATACCGTATTTCAGCATTGCGATACGCTCGATGCCGATACCGAACGCTATTCCCGAATATTCCTCGGGGTCAACTCCGCAGTTTTCAAGCACCTTGTTGTTGACAACGCCGCCGCCGAGCACCTCTATCCAGCCCGTGCCCTTGCAGAGCGGACAGCCCTTGCCGCCGCACTCGAAGCAGCTCACGTCGACCTCGACGCTCGGCTCTGTGAACGGGAAATAGGAAGGGCGCAGGCGGGTCTTTGCGCTGTCGGAGAAGATAGCCTTTACGAACTTGTCAAGCATACCCTGTAAATCGCAGAGCGTTATCCCCTTGTCAACGACAAGTCCCTCCATCTGGCTGAACATCGGGGAATGCGTAGCGTCGCTGTCCGAGCGGAAAACCTTGCCCGGAACGAGCACCTTTATCGGCGGCTTCTCGCTGTCCATGGTGCGTATCTGCCCCGGCGAGGTGTGCGTGCGGAGCAGCAGCTCGTCGGTGAGCCAGAATGTGTCCTGCATATCGCGCGAGGGGTGGTCTTTAAGTACGTTGAGGCGGGTGAAATTGTGGTCGTCGTCCTCTATCTCGGGACCCTCGTATACCTCGAAGCCCATTCCCGCGAAAACATCGATCATCTCCTGCTTTATAAGGGTTATCGGGTGGAGATTGCCGGGCGCGCGGCGAAGCGCGGGCATGGTAACGTCCACAGTTTCGCGCTCATAGCGCTGCTCGAGTTCCTTTTGCTTTATCTCGGCAAGCTTTTCCTGATAAAGCTCCTGCGCCCATACGCGCACGTCGTTCACCGCCTTGCCGAAAAGCGGCTTTTCCTCGGGGGGAACGCTCTTCATTTCCTTCATAAGCCCCGAAATAACGCCTGTTTTTCCGAGGTACTTCTGCCAGAACTCGGAAAGGCTGCCGCTGTCGGAAACAGCTCCGAGGGCTTGCTGTAACTGTTCTCTGATCTCGCTGAAATCTTTCATGATCTCTCTCCTTTTTAAAAAATAAAAGCTCCGCCCAAACGGGACGAAGCTTGTCGTGGTACCACCCATGTTCGGGGACAATATCCCCCTCTGCTCACTTTAATGCAGTGACTACATCCTGCTTAATTATTCGCAGGCAACTCCCATGCTGAAATTCATGCCGACGAACGGTATGACGCTCACAGCCGATGACGTCAACTCTCTGAAACCGCAGACCCGACAGCACTACTTACACATATTCACAGTCTTTTTACATATTACAGAAATATTATAGCATTATTTCCCGCGGTTGTCAAGGGTTAGTTCAAAATTTCACCCGACGGTTTTCCAGAGCAGCCTTGTCCCATCGAAAACGGGCTGCATTTCCCCGCGCGCGCAAAGCCACGACAGGTAGGAGCGCGTTGTGTGACCGATAAGGGCGTACTGCGTCAGATAGAGCCTTATCCCGAACTCCGCGAACAGCTTTTCAAGCAGGTCGTCGACCGTCAGCCCGTCCGCGCAGAACCGCTTTATCACCTCGGCGACCTCCATTATATTGGCGGCGTTCGCGCGGGCAAGCTCCGTCACGCTCTCCATAGGCGGGCAGTGCGCGGGGATAAACAGGCTTCCCTCCAGCGTTTCAAGCTTTTTCAGCGTTTCGAGGTGCTTTTCTATGTCATAAAGGAACGCAATTTTGTATTTGGACAGCGTTTCGGCGCTCACCACCGAATCGGCGATGAACCACACGTTGTCCGAGGTTTTCACCGCGACCTGCTCGAAATCGTGCCCATCTATATGGGTAAAGGTCAACCCCTCGGGGAGCGCTGCTTCCGTCAACCTTTCGCACTCGCAGGGCGGCGACATAGTGAATTTCGTCCTCATTTCCGCGAGAGGAAATCCCCCGAAAAGGAAAACGGGTTCAAGGACAGGGTTTTCGATTATCGCAGCGCCCGTGCCCGCCGCGTAAACGGTGCAGCCGGTGCGCTGCTTCAGCAGAGCCGCTCCGCCCGAGTGGTCGGCGTGGGAATGGGTGCAGACCACCTTTTCGAGCGTCCAGCCCTGCTCTTCAATGTGCTTCAGCGCCTTTTTCGCCGCGTCCTTGTCGCTGCCGCTGTCGATAAGGCAGACCTTTCCGCCGTATTCATACAAGCCCACGTTGGCGGGGCTGTCGATATAATAGGTGTGTTCTCCGACCTTGTTCAGACTGTACAATAAACTCATTTCCTTTCGCAAAAGCTGAGATAATTGTACCACAAATTCAAAGGAAAATCAAGCCTGTTTTACCTCGTTTTTAAGCTCCCGCCCCGCGAAGAAGTCGTCTATATTTGACAGCGTTACCTCCGCAATGTTCCGCAGCGCCTCCTCGGTGAGGAACGCCTGATGCGAGGTTATCACAACATTCGGGCGGGAAACGAGCAGCGACAGCACCTCGTCGGTGATTATCCTACCCGAATTGTCCTCGAAAAACAGCCCGCTCTCCTCCTCGTAAACGTCAAGCGCCGCGCCGCCTATCCGCTTTTCGTTGAGCGCCTTTAGGAGAGCTTCGCTGTCGATAAGCTGCCCGCGCGAGGTGTTGACGATGAGCGCACTGCTTTTCATGAGCGATATCGCGCGGTCGTCAATGATATATTTCGTGCTCTCGGTCAGCGGGCAGTGCAGCGAGATGATGTCCGACTGCGCGAAAAGCTCGTCAACAGGCACATAGTCAATGTCAGTATTATTCGCGGGATAGGGGTCAAAAGCTACAACCTTCATTCCGAACCCTCGGCAGATATCAATAAAAACGCGCCCTATCCTGCCCGTGCCGATAACGCCCGCCGTCTTTCCGTAAAGGTCAAACCCCGTCAGCCCGACAAGCGAAAAATTAAAGTCGCGCGTGCGGATATACGCCTTGTGTATCTTCCTGTTAAGGCAGAGGATAAGCCCCATGGTGTGCTCCGCGACCGCGTGCGGCGAATACGCGGGCACTCTGACGATCTTCATTTTACCCGCCGCGGCGCTCACCGCAACGTTGTTAAAGCCCGCGCAGCGCATTGCGATGAGCCTTGTCCCGTGCTCCGCGAGCAGCTCTATAGTGCGCTCCCCCACGTCGTCGTTGACGAACGCGCAGACGACCTCGCAGCCCTCCGCAAGCTTTGCGTTTTCGGGGCGCAGCCTGCCCTCGAAATAGCGTATCTCGTATCTCCCGTTGTTGATTTTGTCGAACCATTCCCTGTCGTAAGGCTTGGTGTCAAAAAAAGCTATCTTCTCCATGATATCCCCCCACAATAATAAAAGGCAGCGCCCGACTTGGCTCTGCCCCTTTATTATGCGGAAAAACCGCTCTGTTATTCAATGCGCGCCGACCGCCGCAAATTGACCCCAAACGACCGAACGCGCACATTTATTTCAGCTCAACAACAGTAACGCCCGCTTCGCCCTCGCCGTATGCGCCGAGGCGGTAGCTTTTGACGGACGGGTGAGTTTTAAGGCACTGATGTACCGCCGCACGGAGCGCGCCCGTTCCCTTTCCGTGGATAATAGTTATCTGCGACAGCCCCGCAAGCTGCGCGCCGTCGATAAAGCGCTCCACCTCCAGCACGCCCTCGTCGCCCATCATTCCGCGAATATCCAGTTCCATGCCGCCGCGGCGGTTCATGTTTGAGGTCACCTGCTTCTTCACGCTGCCGC
>JBJFHP010000208.1:0-7633 GCA_051893715.1 Oscillospiraceae bacterium | reverse complement strand
TATCCTCCTTGCTCATGTTGGTGGAGGCGGTGATGGAGATGTGCTGCTCCTTGCCTGTGCCGAGATCCTTTGCGGATACGTTAACGATACCGTTCGCGTCGATATCGAACGTTACCTCGATCTGCGGGATACCGCGGGGCGCGGGAGCAATGCCGTCAAGACGGAAGTTGCCGATGGACTTGTTGTCCTTTGCAAACTCGCGCTCGCCCTGAAGTACGTTGATGTCAACGCTCGGCTGATTGTCCGCGTAGGTGGAGAATACCTGAGACTTCTTGGTAGGAATGGTGGTGTTTCTCTCGATCATTCTCGTGCATACGCCGCCCGCTGTTTCGATACCGAGGGACAGAGGTGTTACATCGAGAAGAACGATGCCGCTTACTTCCTTATTCAGAACGCCGCCCTGAATTGCCGCGCCGATAGATACGCACTCGTCGGGGTTAATGCCCTTGAACGGGTCTGCGCCGAGGAAGTTCTTTACCGCTTCCTGTACGGCGGGGATACGGGTCGAGCCGCCAACGAGCAGTATCTTGTGGATATCGCTCTTGGACAGGCCGGAGTCGCTGATAGCCTGCTTCAGCGGTCCCATGGTGGACTCAACGAGGTCTGCGGTCAGGTCGTTGAACTTAGCTCTCGACAGCGTTACGTTGAGGTGCTTAGGACCTGTTGCGTCCGCTGTGATATAGGGAATGGAGATGTTGACGGAGGTGGAGTTGGAAAGCGCGATCTTCGCCTTTTCCGCCTCGTCCTTTAATCTCTGCATTGCGAATTTGTCGTTAGAGAGGTCAATTCCGTCGGACTTCTTGAACTCGTCCTTGAGGAAGTCGATTATCCTCTGGTCGAAGTCGTCGCCGCCGAGGTGGTTGTTACCCGCTGTCGCAAGAACCTCCTGAACGCCGTCGCCGATATTGATAACGGAAACATCGAACGTACCGCCGCCGAGGTCGTATACAACGATATTCTGCTCCTCTTCCTTGTCAACGCCGTATGCGAGCGCAGCCGCTGTCGGCTCGTTGATGATACGCTGAACATTCAGACCCGCGATCTGACCCGCGTCCTTTGTTGCCTGACGCTGCGAGTCGGTGAAGTATGCGGGAACGGTGATAACGGCGTCGGTTACCTTTTCGCCGAGGTATGCTTCCGCGTCGCCCTTGAGCTTCTGGAGTATCATAGCGGAAATCTCCTGAGGAGTGTACTTCTTGCCGTCGATGTCAACCTTGTAATCGCTGCCCATGTGGCGCTTGATGGAGATAACGGTCTTTTCGGGGTTCTGTACAGCCTGATTCTTAGCAAGCTGACCTACCAGTCTTTCGCCGTCCTTTGTGAATGCAACTACCGAAGGAGTTGTTCTGCTGCCCTCGGAATTTGTGATAACAACGGGCTCGCCGCCCTCGATTACGGATACACAGCTGTTTGTTGTACCTAAGTCAATACCAATGATCTTTCCCATAATAAATTCCTCCGTTTAATTAACTTATCAATTTGCCACCGCTACCATTGCGAAGCGTATGACCTTGTCGTTTATTTTATAGCCCTTTGCGAATGTCTTTGCGACCTTGCCGCTCTCCAACCCGCTGTCGTCAACGCGCTGAACAGCCTGATGCATGGCGGGATCGAAATCCGCGCCGTCGCTTTCGATCTCCTCGACCCCAAGATTTTTAAGTGTCGTCATGAAGCTGTCGTAGATCATCTGAACGCCGTTCTTGTAGTTCTCGTCGGCGCAGTCTGCCTCGAGAGCTCTCACCAGATTATCCATGACCGGCAGGAACTGCGAGGTGACCGTTGTGATTATATCCGCGCGCAGGGCGTCCTTCTCGCGTGCGGAGCGCTTTCTGAAGTTGTCGTATTCCGCCATCGTGCGCAGCAGCTGATCCTTGACGGAAGCAAGCTCGGCAGCTACCTTTTCCGCCTCGCTGTCCTCTGTCGGGGCTTCCTCTGCGGGAACACCGGCTGCGGGCGCTTCGTCGGGAACGGCTTCCTCGGCGGCTTCCGCTGCGGGGATCTCCGCTTCCTCTGCGGCGTCAACGACCTCTTCCTTATGCAATTCTTCGCTATTTGTCATTCTTATCCTTCTCCTCGCTTTCTATCTGCGCGGGGCTTTCCTGCGAAAGCATCCGCGATACCTTTCGGCTCAGATATTCTATATAAGGGATCACCTTGCGGTAATCCAGCCTTAACGGACCTATTACGCCGATAGTGCCTGCGGGCTTTCCGTCCTTGTAGTAATTCGCGCTGACGAGCGTCGAATTTGATATCGCAAACTCGTCGGATTCCTCGCCGAAGCGGATATTTATCCCCGAAAGCGCGTTATCAAGCATTCCCGAGAGCTCGCTTTTCTGTGAGAGAAATCTTACCACATCGTCCATCGGGAACTCGGTGCAGGCAAGCAGATTAGCCTCGCCCTTGACCTCAACGCTGTCCCTCATCATCTCCTCGGACAGCTCGTACACCGCGTGAAGCAGCGGCGACAGCGCGAGCATATACCCGCCGAGCGCCTCGGTCAGCCGTTCGATATATTCCTCGGACATATTCTCAAGGTTAACGCCGCGCAGGTGTTCATTGAGGAACATCGTGAAATCCGCCATCTGCTCGTTCGTGAGGTCAAACTCCATGCGGCACGCCTTGTTCTTTATCGAGCCGTTCGACGTGATGAGCAGCAGCACATACATACGCCTGCCAGTCGGAATGACGTCGACCTTTGTAATGACCGAGAACTTTGAGGAATGGTTCGTCGATATCGCGGCGCACTTCGTTATCTCGGCAAGCGCAGTGGACGCGCTCTCGATTATCGCCTCGTCTGTCACGGCGTTGTCCCCGAGAAGATCGTCGATCTCGGCGAGCTTCAGCTCGTCTATCGGCTCGGGGGACATCAGGTTGTCGATGTAATAACGGAAGCCCTTGTAGGTCGGAACTCTGCCCGCAGAGGTGTGCGGGTGATCGAGGTAGCCGTCCTGCTCGAGGGCAGCCATCGTGTTTCTTATGGTCGCGGAGGATACCGAAATATCATCTCTTTCCGCGAGAGCCTTTGAACCGACAGGCTCGCCTGTGCGGATATACTCGTCGACTATCGCCGCAAGTATCTTCATTGCTCTTGTATCCACGCCGACCATCCTTTCCGATAAATTCCGGCTCATCCTTCCGTTTTCCGTCATAACCGGTTTAGCACTCAACCCCTCTGAGTGCTAAATATAATTTATCATGTTTTTGAGAATTTGTCAAGTGTTTTTTTAAAAAAATCCTACAAACCCGCATATATTTTTTAATAACTGTTTATGCAATATTACTAGCATATGCAGCAAACGGCTTTGTTATGCGGTTTTTCGCTTGACATTATTTTACTTACGGGGTATAATGTTCATATGAACAAGGGGAATGAACGGGGTGATAAAATGCATTTTGTCCGCGCAAAAGGGCTGTTATCGGCGAAAAACGGTATGAACGTTTACCGCGGCTGCCTGCACGGGTGCATTTACTGCGACGCGCGGAGCGACTGCTACAATATGCCGCACGCGTTCGAGGATATCGCGGTAAAGGAGAACGCGCCCGAGCTGCTTGCCGCCGCGCTGCGTTCAAAGCGCCGCCGCTGCATGATAGGCACAGGGGCAATGTGCGACCCATACCTGCCGATTGAAAAGGAGCTTGAGATAACGCGCCGCTGCCTTGAAATTATCGAGCGGGAACGCTTCGGCGTTTCCGTGCTGACGAAATCCGACCTGATTATGCGCGACATTGACCTTTTGGAAAACATCAATAACACCGCAAAGGCAGTCGTTCAGATCACCGTAACGACCGCTGACGAGGCGCTCTGCCGCATCGTTGAGCCGAACGTATGCACCTCGGCGCGGCGCTTCGAGGTAATGGCGCAAATGCAGTCGCGCGGTATCCCGACGGTGCTGTGGTTCACGCCGCTGCTCCCTTATATTAACGACACGGAGGACAATGTGCGCAGAGTTGTCCGCGCCGCCGCCGAAACGGGCTGCCGCCGTATGATCAGCTTCGGAATGGGGCTCACCCTGCGCAGCGGCGACAGGGAGCACTACTACGCCGCGCTGGACAGGCACTTCCCAGGTCTGAAGCAGCGTTATATCCGCGAATACGGCAACGCCTACGAGCTCCCCTCGCCGCGCAGCGCGGCGCTGTGGCGGGTGTTCTGCTCCGAATGCGAGCGCGCTCATATCGATTATGACATGAAAAGCAATTTTGAATTTATAAACACCCTTGACGAGGACGAGCAGCTCACGCTTTTTTAACAATTTAACAAACAAAAGACCCGCAGCCGAAACTGCGGGTCACAGACTGTCGAAAAAGTATTTCGACAAAAAATGAATATTGAATAATGAATAACGAAGAATGAATAATGATGGTATCGGCTTCGCCGATTGTTTTAAAAACCGTGCCCGCAGGGCACACTAAAATTATTCATTATTCACTATTCTCTATTCATTATTCATTAAGATAAACCCTGTTTTTCAGGGTTTATCGACAGACTGAGACCCGCAGCCGAAACTGCGGGTCAATGCTATTAAAAATCAGATCATGCTGTCTTCCCAGCACTCGGGAGCGGTCAGACCGAACATCTTCACGATTGTCGGCGCAACGTTCGCAAGACCGTAATTTCCGTCCTTGATGGTGTACTTTACGTCCTTGTCGTAGATGATGAAAGGAACGGGGTTGAGCGAGTGAGCGGTTCTTACCTGAACCTCGCCCTTCTTGTTCTTTTCGAGCATTTCATCCGCGTTGCCGTGGTCGGCAGTCACGCACATTGTAACGCCGTACTCGTCGCAGACCTTCATCAGGCGCGCAAGACCGAGGTCGACAGCCTCCATGCCTACGATGGTAGCCGCCATGCTTCCCGTGTGACCTACCATGTCGCCGTTGGGGAAGTTGCAGCGCAGGAAGTCATATTCGCCGCTCTTTATCGCTTCGATAAGGCAGTCGGTGATCTCCGCGGACTTCATCCACGGGCGCTCGTCAAAGCTTACGTTATCGGAGGGTATCTCAACGTAGGTTTCGAGCTCCTCGCTGAACTTGCCGCTCTTGTTGCCGTTCCAGAAATAGGTAACATGGCCGTACTTCTGTGTTTCGGAGATAGCGTACTCCTTCATTCCCGCCGCAACGAATACCTCTGTCATGGTGTTCGTGATCTCGGGGGGATTTACAAGGAAGCGCTTGGGCAGCTTGAGGTCGCCGTCGTACTGAAGCATACCTGCATAGCATACGTCGGGCTTCGGACCTCTGTCGAAGTAGCTGAACTCGTCCATATCGAACGCCATGGAGAGCTCGATAGCGCGGTCGCCGCGGAAGTTGTAGAGGATAACGCTGTCGCCGTCAACGATCTTTCCGACAGGCTCGCCGTTCTCCGCAACAACGAATGCGGGCAGATCCTGATCTACCATGCCTGTTTCCTCGCGGAGCGTTGTATATGCCTCCATAGCCGAGCCGAACTGTCTGCCCTCGCCCTTAACGTGGGTCTTCCAGCCGAGCTCTACCATTCCCCAGTTAGCCTGATATCTGTCCATGGTGACCTTCATGCGTCCGCCGCCGGAAGCGATTTTGCCGTCAAAGGTCGCGTCGTTAAGCTCTGCGAGCACGTCCTCCATCTGCTGTATATAGGTCGCGCCGGTCGTGGGGGGAACATCTCTGCCGTCCAGCAGCGCGTGTATCCTTACCTTGGAAACACCCTCTGCCTTTGCATTCTTCACCATATTGATGAGGTGGGAGATGTTCGCGTGAACGTTGCCGTCGGACAGCAGACCGATGAAGTGCATCGTGCTGTTTTTGGACTTAACATTCGCGACAAGCTCCTGCCATGCCTCGGAGCTGTACATCTTGCCGCTCTCGATGGACTCGTTAACGAGCTTTGCGCCCTGAGAGTAGATCTGACCGCAGCCGAGCGCGTTGTGACCCACCTCGGAGTTGCCCATGTCGTCGTCTGTGGGCAGACCGACTGCGCCGCCGTGCGCCTTGAGGCGTGTGTTGGGGCAGTTTGCAAGCAGCCAGTCAAGCGTGGGGGTGTTAGCCTCTGTCACAGCGTCGCCCAGACCGGTCTTGGAAAAGCCAACGCCGTCCATTACTACCAATAATACTGGTTTTGCCATAGTATCAATTATCCTTTCGAAAAAATGTTTTCCTTTTCGCCGAAACGCATAACGCAGTATGCGCAGGGCAGAAGCGCCAGTCCTGCCGCAAGGAAAATAAGCAGGAACGTATCGATAAACTGAAGCGAGTTTTCGTGAAATCCCGTAAGATATACAGCGTTCATGCCGTTTGCCCTGCCGACAACGGCAGAGTAATATACGCAGGCTATCGCTTTGGTCAGCCTGTCCGCAAGAAATGCGCCGACGCAGAACAGCGCGGTAAGCACCCCGACAGTCCTGTCCGCCCGTTTTCTGAGCGTAAGGTTAAGTGCAAGCGACAGCGCAAATGTCCCCGCGACCGCAATAACAATCGCGGGCGAGATGATCGGCTTCATCTGCACGATCTCCCCCCAAGCACCGAAAAGACCCCAAATCAACTTCTGAAAAACATACCCCGCCATAAACAGCACAAGGTATGCTCCGTGCAGGGCAACGGAAACGTTGAGCAGGAGTACCGCCGTCTTTTTCGGGTTCACGAAAACCACCCTTTCATAACGGGTTATTTATCAGCCGTTAACAGCCGCCTTGATTATCGTTGTGAAATCGGCTGCCTTGAGGGAAGCGCCGCCGATAAGACCGCCGTCAACGTTGGTCTTGGCGAGCAGCTCATCAGCGTTCTTTGCGTTCATGGAGCCGCCGTACTGAATAGTGATTGTTTCCGCAACATCTGCGCCGTAAAGCTTTGCAAGAGTAGCGCGGATAAATGCGCAGACCTCCTCTGCCTGCTCTGCGGTCGCGGTCTTGCCCGTGCCGATAGCCCAAACGGGCTCGTAAGCGATTACGCACTTCTTGAGATCCTCAGCGGGAACAGCGAAGAAGTCAAGCTTTATCTGACGCGCGATAACTTCCTCTGTGATGTTGCACTCGCGCTCCCAGAGAAGCTCGCCTACGCATACGATAGGCTTCAGACCTGCCGCAAGGGCTGCCTTTGTTCTCTTGTTAACGGTTTCGTCCGTTTCGTTGAAATACTGACGGCGCTCGGAGTGACCGAGTACAACGTACTCAACGCCCATTTCCGCGAGCATATCTGCGGAAATTTCGCCGGTGAACGCGCCGCTCTTCTCGAAGTGGCAGTTCTCGGCGCCTATCTTGATGTTGGTGCCTGCTGTTGCGGCAAGGGCTGTTTCAAGGTTGGTGAAAGGAACGCAGGCTACTACCTCAACGTCCTTAACGTCAGCCACCATGGGCTTGAGCTCCTCAAGCAGAGCCTTTGCCTCGGGGCGGGTCTTGTTCATCTTCCAGTTTCCGGCAATTATTGCCTTTCTTACATTCTTTTTCATGGTGTGTTCCTCCTTAAAATTATTTTTGTAAAACGTTATCATTTTCTGCACGCTTATTCCGTCAATCGTCATTCCGTCCAGCTTGCAGCCGTCAATTGCGGTACCTGAAAGGTCGCAATTGTTAATTGCCGCGCTTGAAAGCTTGCAGCCGTCAATTGCCGCCGCTGAAAGGTCGCAATTGTTAATTGCCGCGCTTGAAAGCTTGCAGCCGTCAATTGC
>JBJFHP010000207.1:0-7669 GCA_051893715.1 Oscillospiraceae bacterium | reverse complement strand
GCGATAATCGAGCTGAAAGTCACCCCGTTCAAGGACAGGGGCTTCGACGACCTCGCACACACTATCATGCAGTATGAGGAGGTTGACACCGTGTTCCTGCTTTCGGGCGCGAACGACCTTTCCATCACCATTACGGGCACAAGCCTGCGCAAGGT
The DNA here is from genome assembly GCA_051893715.1 of Oscillospiraceae bacterium. Taxonomy (GTDB): domain Bacteria; phylum Bacillota; class Clostridia; order Oscillospirales; family Ruminococcaceae; genus CAG-115. The sequence goes on along the minus strand of JBJFHP010000207.1, from coordinate 7,514 downwards.
AGCGCTGTTCGTGTCGGAGCGGCTCGCCGTGCTTGACGGCGTGCTTTCTACCACGACCCACTTCGTCCTCAGAAGATACAAGGAAAAGAGCCATGTATTCAACGAGGAGCACTCCGATGAAAGGAGTCTGGTTTCCCCGTGATAAATTACGATGAGATAATCCCGCAGAAAATACGCGATATTCAGCCCTCGGGCATAAGAAAGTTCTTCGATATCGCGCAGCAGGTCGAGGGCGTTATTTCGCTGTCCGTCGGCGAGCCCGATTTCAAGACCCCGTGGGCGGCGAGAAAAGAGGCGATAAACGTTCTCGAAAAGGGCAGGACGGCGTACACCGCCAATGCGGGACTTGCACAGCTGAGAACGGAGATATCAAAATATCTGAATAATTTCATACAGGTTGAGTACGACCCGACGAGCGAGATAATCGTGACCGTCGGCGGCTCCGAGGCGCTCGACCTTGCGATGCGCGCGCTGGTGCAGCCGGGCGACGAGGTGCTTGTCCCCGAGCCGAGCTTCGTGTGTTATTCCCCGATAATCACGGTCTGCGGCGGCACGCCCGTGCCGATAGTAATGACCGCGGAGGATAAATTCAAGCTTCGCCCCGACGCATTAAAGGCGGCGATAACTCCCCGCACGAAAGCGCTTATTATGCCGTTCCCGAATAACCCCACAGGCTCTATAATGCGCCGCGGCGACCTTGAGGGCATTGCCGGGGTGCTGCGCGGGACGAATATAATGGTGATCTCCGACGAAATATATTCCGAGATGACCTACGGCGCGGAAAAGCACGTTTCGATCGCTTCGTTTGACGGCATGAGGGAGCGCACCATTGTCGTCAACGGCTTCTCCAAGACCTACGCGATGACAGGCTGGCGTTTAGGCTACTGCGCAGGCCCGCAGCCCGTGATAAAGCAGATGCTGAAGCTGCATCAATACTGCATAATGAGCAGCCCCACGGTGAGCCAGTACGCGGCGATAACCGCGCTGACAAGCTGCCGCGAGGACGTCGACCATATGATCGAGGAGTACGATATGCGCCGCAGGCTTGTTGTTAAGGGCTTTAACGACATGGGGCTGACCTGCTTCGAGCCCGAGGGCGCGTTCTACGTTTTCCCCTGCATTAAGTCCACGGGAATGACCAGCGCCGAGTTCTGCGAAAAGCTGATATACAGCAAAAAGGTGGCTGTCGTTCCGGGCAGCGCGTTCGGCGCGAGCGGCGAGGGCTACGTCAGGGTGTCCTATGCGTACTCCGTACAGCACATAACCACCGCGCTTTCAAGAATACGCGAGTTTATCGAGGAGATGGGCAGTTGAGCGGCGGGGTGACGCTCTGCGCCTGCGCAAAGCTCAATCTTTACCTTGACATAACAGGCAGGCGCGGCGACGGGTATCATCTGCTTGAAACCGTCATGCAGAGCGTTGACCTGTGCGATTTTGTTACGGTTGCGCTCGGCGGCGCGGGGATAACGGTCGGCTGCTCCGACCCGAATATTCCCGCAGGGGAAAGCAACATCTGCCACAAGGCGGCGCGTGTTTTCTTCGACAGGGCGAATATCCGCGGCGGCGCGGAAATAATGATAGAAAAGCGCATTCCGAGCGGCGCGGGAATGGGCGGCGGTAGCGCGGACGCGGCTGCCGTTCTGTTCGGGCTGAACGTTCTGTGCGGCGAGCCGCTTGACGAGGGCGCGCTGCTTGACTTGGCGGCGGAAATCGGGGCGGACGTCCCGTTCTGCCTTGTCGGGGGGACAAAGCTCTGCCGAGGCATCGGCGAGATAATGACCGCGCTCCCCGCCGCGCCCGACTGCTGTTTTCTGGTGGCAAAGCCGGAGCATTCCTGCCCGACGGGAGCGGCGTTTGCGCGGTATGATATGCAGGAAATACCGCCGCGCGGAATGCCCCCGGAGTATTCATCGGGAATATTCCCGCACGAAAAAATGTACAACGTGTTCCGCAGGCTGTACGACGACGAGCGGCTGGAGCGGCTTGTCGTTAAAATGCTGGAATGCGGCGCGCTCGGCGCGGAGCTCACGGGAAGCGGCTCGGCGGTGTTCGGGGTGTTTTCCGACGAATATGCAGCGGCGCGCGCGGCTGCCGATTTTACGGATATATTTACCGCCGTGTGCCGTCCGACGGCGTTCGGCGTTAAGATAATATGATCAAAGGGAGGTTCGCTATGGTACTTGTTCAAAATCATGTAGGCAGGATAACTATTTCGCAGGAATACTTCACCGCCCTTATCGGAAGCACGGTCACAAAATGCTTCGGAGTGGTTTCCATGAACGTCACGGGCGCAAAGGAAACGCTTGCGGCGGCGCTGCCTTTCGTAAAAAAGAAAAACAGCGAGCGCGGCGTTATCGTCCGCACGGGAAAGGATAAGCTGGTCATCGACCTGCACATCTCGCTGATGTACGGGGTGAATATGAACGCCGTTGTCCGCTCGATAATCAACAAGGTGAGCTACACCGTTGAGCAGAATACGGGCATTTCCGTAGAAAAAGTAAATGTTTTCGTGGATGATATCCGCGTCTAAAAATCAAGGAAAGGTTATTGTATAAATGATATTAACAGGAAAGCTGCTGCGGGACGCAGTGATATCGGGCGCAAACAATATCTATAATCAGCGTCAGGCAGTCGACGAGCTGAACGTTTTCCCCGTACCCGACGGAGATACCGGCACAAATATGTCCATGACGATAAAGAACGCCGTTGCCGAGCTGAAGAACACTCCCGACGGAGCCTCTGCGGGCGAGGTCGCAAAGACCGCCGCTTCCGCAATGCTGCGCGGTGCGCGCGGAAATTCGGGCGTTATCCTCTCGCTTATTTTCAGGGGGCTTTCAAAGGGGCTTTCGGGAAAGGAAACGGCTGACGCGGCGGAGCTCTCCGCGGCGCTCAAGCTTGGCGTCGACGCGGCGTACAAGTCGGTCATGAAGCCTACCGAGGGCACTATCCTCACCGTTGCGCGCGAGGGCTGGGAAAACACAAGAGAGCTCGGCGTACCCGGCGCGGACGCTGCGATATTCCTGCGCGCTTATATTTCCGAGGCGGAAAAGTCGCTCGAAAAAACTCCCGAGCTGCTCCCCGCGCTTAAAAAGGCGGGCGTTGTCGACGCGGGCGGAAAGGGTCTTATCGTTATTTTTGAGGGAATGCTCGCGGTGCTCGAGGGCGGCGAAATGATACGCTCCGAGGACGAGGTGAAGCCCTCCGCGCCTGCGGCGGTGGCTGCTTCTGCGGCTTCCGAGGAGGAAATAAAGTTCGCCTACTGCACCGAGTTTATTGTCAACAAGGACAGCTCCGCAAAGGACGCAACGGCGCTGCGCGCTTATCTCGAAACGATAGGCGACTGCGTTGTCGTTGTGGACGACGATGACATAATCAAGGTGCACGTTCACTCCAATCACCCCGGAAAGGCTATCGAGGAGGGTCTTAAATTCGGCAGCCTGACCAAGATGAAGATAGAGAACATGAAGGAGCAGCACAACAACATCATCAAGGCTGACGAGGCTGCGCAGGCGAAGAGAAAGCAGCCCGTTGCCCCCGAAAAGGAGATAGGCTTTGTTGCGGTCGCGGCGGGCGCGGGCGTTGAGGCGCTGTTCAGGGATCTCGGCGCGGACAGCATAGTGCGCGGCGGTCAGACAATGAACCCGTCGACGGAGGATATACTTGAAGCGATAGGGCAGACCCCTGCGCATAACGTGTTCGTTCTTCCGAACAATAAGAACATAATCATGGCGGCGGAGCAGGCGGTAGCCCTTGCGGACAGGAACGTCTGCGTGCTCCAGTCGCGGACTATCCCGCAGGGTATTTCCGCAATGATGGCGTTTGACCCCGACGCGGATTTCAGCGCAAACCGCAGCGGCATGACCGAGGCGCTCGACAGAGTAGGCAGCGGACAGATAACCTTCGCGGTGCGCGACAGCGAGTACGACGGGCATAAGATAAAGCAGGGCGAGATACTCGCGATGGAAAACGGAAAGATAGTTTTCACCGAGAAGGATCTCACAAAGTCGCTCGTAAAGCTGACAAAAAGGCTTGTTAACTCCTCAAGCAGCTATATCACCGTGCTTTACGGCTCCGATGTGACCGACGAGGACGCAAACGCGGCTTATGAAACGCTCCGCGCGAAGATAAGCAGCGACATAGACATTGTGCTCGTCAACGGCGGTCAGCCCGTTTACTACTACATCATATCCGTTGAATAATGGAAATAACCTACCTTAAAGGCGTCGGACCCAAGCGCGCGGAGCTTTACAAGAAGCTCGGGATAGAAACCGTGGAGCAGCTCACCGAGCTGTATCCTCGGGATTATGTCGACTTTACGGATATCGTAACGGTGAGCGGCGCGGAGTTGGGTGATACCTGTGCAATTCGCGCGGCGGTGGTAAAAAAGACCTCGCCGTTCAATCAATACGCGAAAACCGCGCTTTACAAGGCGGAGCTTGCGGACGACACGGGCAGGATCACCGCCGTGTTTTTTAACACGAAGTATTCATTTGAAAAGCTCGAAATCGGGCGGGAATATATTTTTTACGGAAAGATAGGCGGCGACCTTGTACGAAAGCAGATATTGTCGCCGCTTTTCGTTTCTCCCGAGGAAAAGGGGCTGTTCCCGAAATACCCGCTCACCGCAGGGCTTACCAACAACATGATAAGCGCAAACGTAAAAACGGCGCTTACCGTGGTAAAGCGCGAGGACAGGCTCCCGCAGGAAATACGCGGGCGGTTCGGGCTTATCGGCGCGGAGGACGCGGTGCGGAAGATACACTTCCCGAAAAGCCGCGCGGAGTATTCCGAGGCAAGACGGCGGCTGGTTTTCGAGGAGCTGCTTACGCTGCGGCTGGGGCTCGCAATGCTGCGCGGGCGCGGCAGGAATTTAAGCGGCGCGGTCATGACGGATATTGATATGGGCGCGTTTTATTCCTCGCTGCCGTTCACCCCGACAAATGCGCAGCGGCGCGCCGTGGACGACTGCGTTTCCGACATGAAAAGGCTGTACCCGATGAACAGGCTGATACAGGGCGACGTTGGCTCGGGAAAAACGCTTGTCGCGGCGGGAGCGGCGTACTTCGCGCGCTGCAACGGGTTCACAACTCTCGTCATGGTGCCGACGGAGGTGCTCGCGCGGCAGCATTACGCGACATTCCGAGGATTTCTCAAGCCGCTCGGGGTCAGGGTAGGCTTGCTTTCGGGGAGCATGACCGCGGCGGAAAAAAAGGCGGTGCGCGCTGCGGCGGCGGGCGGTGAACTGGACGTCCTCATCGGCACGCACGCGCTGATACAGAAGTCCTCGGCGATAAAAAAGCTCGGGCTTGTCATAGTCGACGAGCAGCACCGCTTCGGCGTCGGGCAGCGTTCCGCGCTTGCGGAGCGGGGAACTAACCCCCATATACTGGCAATGTCCGCAACGCCGATACCGCGCACGCTGGCACTTATAATGTACGGCGACCTTGACGTTTCGATACTTAACGAAATGCCTAAAGGCAGGCTGCCGATAAAGACCTACGCCGTAAATTCAAGCTACCGCGCGCGTGTTTACGCGTTCATACGCAAGCATATCGCGGCGGGAAAGCAGGCGTACATCGTCTGCCCGCTCGTTGAAAATCCCGAGGGAAAAAGCGAGAAAGCGAGCGCGATAGAGTATTACGAGCGGCTTGTTTCGGGGGAATTTCACGATATACCGACGGGGCTGCTTTACGGAAAAATGAAGCAGGCGGACAAGGACAGCGTAATGTCCGATTTCAAGGAAAACAAGCTTAGCCTGCTTGTTTCGACAACGGTCATCGAGGTCGGGATAGACGTTCCGAACGCGGTGGTAATGCTTATTGAAAATGCGGAGCAGTTCGGGCTGTCGCAGCTGCATCAGCTGCGCGGGCGCGTCGGGCGCGGCTCGGAGCAGAGCTACTGCATTTTGATGACCGACAGCAAAAGCGAATACACCCGCGCGCGTACCTCGGCGATGGTGGAAACAACGGACGGCTACAAAATAGCGGACAAGGATCTTCAGCTGCGCGGTCCCGGTAATTTTTTCGGGCGGGAACAGCACGGGCTGCCGCCTATGAAGGTCGCAGACCTTGCGGACGACGCGGCGGTGCTGGGAGAAGTCGAGAAGCTCGCCGAGGAGGTAATTTCCGCCGATAAAACGCTGTCGCTGCCCGAAAACGAGGGGCTTCGGAAAAACGTTGAAAGGCTGTTCGGGCAGACCGCCGAGTACGGCTGGAACTGACCCCGCGAACACTAAGGAGATAAAAATGTCGGAAACAGAGCTTAAAATGGAGCGCTGGCGTTATCCGCGCTTCTTCACTGAAAATATTTCGGAGGATACCGCCGTTGTCGAGGGCGACGACGCGAAGCATATCTCCGTGGTGCTCCGCATGAGGGCGGGGGATATCGCGGTGCTGTGCGACGGGCGCGGTACGGATTACCTCGCGCGGCTGGAAACGGCGGAGCGCGGCTGCTGCACCTTTACGGTACTGGAAAGCACGCCCAATCTTGCGGAGCCGTCGGTGCGTCTGCGATTGTTTCAGGCAATGCCCAAGGGCGACAAGATGGAGTTTATCGTGCAGAAAGCGGTGGAATGCGGCGCGGCGGAGGTGATACCGTTTTTTTCAAAAAGGTGCGTTTCCCGCCCCGATTTGAAGCAAATGGAAAAGAAAACCGAGCGCTACCGCAGGATAGCCGAGGAAGCCGCGAAGCAGTGCGGGCGCGGAGTTATACCAAAGGTCGGCGCGGCGGTGGAATTTTCCGCGCTGAAAAGCATGATTTCTCCCGAAAATACGGGTATACTTTTTTATGAATGCGCGGAAACTCCGCTGAGGGAAGCCGTTCCCGAATTTAAAAAGAACATCGATATCGTTATCGGGAGCGAGGGCGGCTTTGAGCGGAGCGAGGCGCAGGAGCTTGAGCGCGCGGGGTTATCCGTCGTTTCGCTCGGAAAACGCATTCTCCGCTGTGAAACGGCGCCTGTTACGGCAATATCCGTTTTGATGAATATGACAGGAAACCTGTGATTTTTTTGTCTTATTTAACAAAAATTTGCCGCAGCACTTGCAAAATTCGTTAAAAAGGTTTATACTGTCTATACGGACTATTTATTTCTGTCTTTAAGGAGGATTCATATCATGAAGGTATTCGGCATTATTATGTTAGGTGCTCTCGCTGTTGCGGGCGGTATCGCGGCGGCAACATATATCACCAAGAAGAAGCTCGAAAAGGAAAACGAGGAAAACTACTACGACGACTGGGACGACGAGCTCGACGATGACGACATGGATTTCGAGTTCGACGAGGATCTCGACATCGAGGACGCTTCCGAGAAGCCCGAGGAAAAGCCTGCCGTTAAGTCCGACGACGAGTTCGTTGAGGACAAGGCAGAGGCAGACGAGGCTAAGGACGAGGAGCTCTGATACGGATTTTGTTTGATGGGAATGCGGCAGTATCGGCATATGCCGGCGGGTTCAACCGCCGCGCGGCTGCCGATGCCTGACCGCATTTTTTCTGCGCGTATTGCATATACATAA
>JBJFHP010000206.1:0-7715 GCA_051893715.1 Oscillospiraceae bacterium | reverse complement strand
ACGTTAAGCCCAAGCAGGCAGGTCAGCTCGGCGGCAGAGTTCAGGCTGAGGGCGCTCTCTATGCGTCTAAGGTTATGCTCGTTTGCCCCAAGTGCGACAAGACCACAAGAGTGGCTCACAAGATCGAAGATGGTAAGAAGATCAGAGTCTGCAAGCACTGCGGCGCAGAGCTGAAGTACTGATCAGCCGAAGAGATCGGTCGGATATAAGAAATGCGGCGCATTCCGCGCCCATTAAAATCCGGCTGTCAGATAGGAGTTTTTACAATGGCTAGAATGAAGGATTTCTATAAAGAAACCGTTGCTCCCGCCCTGTTCAAGAAGTTCGGCTACAAGTCTGTTATGCAGACTCCCAAGATCGACAAGATCGTAGTCAACGTTGCCTGCGGCGAGGCAAAGGAAAACGCAAAAATCATCGAGACCGTTTCCAACGAGCTCGGCATGATCACAGGTCAGAAGCCTGTTCCCTGCCGCGCTAAGAAGTCTGTTGCTAACTTCAAGCTCAGAGAGGGTCAGGTCATCGGCGTTAAGGTAACACTTCGCGGCGATACCATGTACGAGTTCCTCGACAGACTGTTCAACGTCGCTCTCCCCCGTGTACGCGACTTCAGAGGTATCAACCCCAACTCTTTCGACGGCAGAGGAAACTACTCCTTCGGCCTGAAGGAGCAGCTGATCTTCCCCGAGATCGAGTACGACAAGATCGACGCTGTCCGCGGTATGGACATCAACTTCATCACAACTGCTAAGACCGATGAAGAAGCAAGAGAGCTGCTCTCCCTGATGGGCGCTCCCTTTGAGAAGTAAAGAAAGGACGGAGGAAAACTCATGGCAAAAAAGTCAATGATCGCTAAGCAGCAGAGAGCACCGAAGTTCTCCACACGTTCTTACAACAGATGCAAGATCTGTGGCAGACCCCACGCTTATCTGCGCAAGTACGGCATTTGCAGAATTTGCTTCAGAGAGCTTGCTTACAAGGGTCAGATCCCCGGCGTTAAGAAGGCAAGCTGGTAATTCAATTTATAATAGAAACGTCGATAAACCGTTTCGATAATCTGTTCCCTCGCCGGGCGGGTTTTTGGCTACGAAAAAAGCCCGGCTTAACCGGAATGCAATGCGTTCCCATATAGCCCGAAAGGGCAAATCATGTCAGTACGACGGACAATTCGGATCCGTAACGGCTTTCGTATAGGAGGTAAATGAATGCAGATTACTGATACCATCGCAGATATGCTTACAAGAATCCGTAACGCAAACTCTGCAAAGCACGCGTCTGTTGACATCCCCGCTTCCAACATGAAGAAGCAGATCGCACAGATCCTGCTCGATGAAGGTTACATCAAGGCTTTCAAGGTCATCGATGATAACAAGCAGGGCGTCATCAGAGTTACACTCAAGTACACAGACAACAAGGCTCAGGTCATCACAGGTCTTCGCCGTGTTTCCAAGCCCGGTCTGAGAATCTACTCTAACTGCAAGGATATGCCTAAGGTTATGAAGGGTCTCGGTATCGCTATCGTATCCACTTCCAAGGGCATCATGACCGACAAGAAGGCTCGCGAGCTCAATGTCGGCGGCGAAGTCCTTGCGTTCATCTGGTAATAAGGAGGAATAGTAATATGTCAAGAATTGGTAATAAGCCTATTGCTGTTCCCGCAGGTGTTGAGGTTACAATCGACGGTTCTGTTGTTACAGTAAAGGGTCCCAAGGGCTCTATCACAAAGGAATTCAACAAGCTGATGACTATTTCCGCAGAGGGCGGCGAGATCAAGGTAACTCGCCCCGATGACGAAAATCTCAGCAAGTCCCTCCACGGCCTTACAAGAACGCTCGTTCACAACATGATCGTAGGCGTTACCGAGGGCTTCAAGAAGGAGCTTGAGATAAACGGCGTCGGCTACAGATGCGAAAAGAAGGGCAAGGACGTTATCATGAACCTTGGCTTCTCTCATCAGGTAGTTGTTTCCGATAAGGACGATGTTAAGCTGGAAGTTCCCGCTCCCAACAAGATCATCGTTACAGGCATTGACAAGCAGAAGGTTGGCCAGTACGCTTCCGAGATAAGAGGCAAGCGTCCTCCCGAGCCTTACAAGGGCAAGGGCATTAAGTACGCCGACGAGGTTATCCGCCGCAAGGAAGGTAAAGCGGGTAAGGGTAAGAAGTAAACCCCACAACGAAAGGACTGAAAATAAATGGTTAAAATCATCGATAAAAACAAGAGCAGACTTCGCCGTCATAAGCGTGTCCGCGCTAAGATCAGCGGTACTTCCGAGTGCCCCAGACTTAATGTTTTCCGTTCTTCTCAGCACATTTACGCTCAGATCATTGACGACGTAAAGGGTGTTACACTTGCAGCCGCTTCCTCTACCGAAAAGGGCTTTGAGGGCTTCGGCGGCAACTGCGAGGCTGCCAAGAAGGTTGGTCTTATGATCGCCGAGAAGGCAAAGGCAGCCGGCATCACCGATGTCGTTTTCGACAGAGGCGGTTATGTATACCACGGCAGAGTTGCTGCTCTCGCCGAGGGTGCAAGAGAAGGCGGACTTAATTTCTGATAAGGAGGGACAAACTTGGCAATTATAGAAACAAACGAAAACGAGCTCAGCGAGAAGGTAGTTGCTATCAATCGTGTTTCCAAGACCGTTAAAGGCGGACGTATCATGAAGTTCTCCGCTCTGGTCGTTGTCGGCGACGGCAACGGTACAGTTGGTTTTGGTATGGGCAAATCCAACGAAGTTCCCGATGCGATCCGCAAGGGTATCGAGGACGCGAAGAAGAATCTTCACAAGATCGCTCTGAAGGGTACAACGATCCCTCACGAGATCACAGGCAAGTTCGGCGCAGGCGCAGTTCTCATGCGTCCCGCTCCCGAGGGTACCGGCGTTATCGCAGGCGGCCCTGTTCGTGCGGTCATCGAGATGGCAGGCATCAAGAACATCCGTACAAAATCTCTGCGTTCCAACAACCCCTGCAACGTTGTTCGCGCAACAATGGCAGGTCTGACCGCTCTCAGAACGGCGGAAGAGGTTGCGGCGCTGAGAGGCAAGTCCGTTAAGGAGCTCTAATCTGAGCGTAGGAAAGGAAGAATAACATGGCTCTTAAAATCACACTTGTACGTTCTCTGAACAGCTGCAAGAAGAATCAGATTGCCACTGCGTATTCCCTCGGTCTGCGCAAGGTAAACTCTGTTACTACTCAGCCCGATAACGAGGCTACTAAAGGTAAAATCAAGACTATCGCTCACCTGGTAAAGGTTGAAGAGGTTTGATTATTTCACATTCTAAATTTACTAGGGGGTGCAAAGCAATATGAAGCTTCACGAATTACAGCCCGCTGTCGGTTCCGTAAAGGACGTTAAGCGCATAGGCCGCGGCCACGGTTCCGGTAACGGCAAGACAGCCGGCAAGGGTCACAAGGGTCAGAAGGCTCGTTCCGGCGGCTCCATCAGACCCGGCTTTGAAGGCGGTCAGATGCCTCTGCAGAGAAGAATGCCTAAGAGAGGCTTTAACAACATCTTCGCTGCTGAATATGCAACTGTAAACGTATCCGTTCTGGAGGCACGCTTTGAAAGCGGTGCAGTCGTTGACGCTGCCGCTCTTATCGAGTGCGGCGCTATCAAGGACGCTAAGGACGGAATCAAGATCCTCGGCAACGGCGAGCTCACAAAGAGCCTTACTGTTAAGGCTGCAAAGTTCACCGCAAGCGCGCAGGAAAAAATTGAAAAGGCAGGCGGAAAGGCTGAGGTGATGTAATGAACGGAATGCTGACAGTCTTTCGCAACGCATGGGTTGACACCCAGCTGCGTAAAAAGATTTTGTACACGCTGTTTATCATCATCCTTTTCCGTTTAGGCTCTAACATCTTCGTTCCCTTCCTCGACAACAACGCGATATCCTCCATGATGGAGGGCGCGTCGCTGCTGAACTACCTCGACGTTATGACGGGTGGTTCGCTCGGAAAGGGCACGCTGCTGGCAATGTCGATCACGCCGTACATCAACGCGTCGATCATTATCCAGCTGCTGACGGTCGCTATACCTCCTCTGGAGAAGCTCTCCAAGGAAGGCGACGAGGGCAGAAAGAAACTCAATACCATCACAAAGATAACGTCGCTCGTTATTGCGGTGCTTCAGGCGACAGCGTTCTACTTCACGCTCAGAAACGGCAATAACACCGACGGCGGACATACTCCGATACTCAAGTACGGCGATATCTACGATACCACGAGCGATACGTTCTCCGTAGTGCTCACGGCGATAACGATAATTGCCTGCTTCGTGGCGGGCGCCTCGCTCATCATCTGGCTCGGCGACCGTATCAACGAAAAGGGTATAGGCAACGGTATCTCCATGATACTCTTCGCGGGTATCATCTCCAATGTCCCCAGCGCTGTAAACTACTTCATTCAGCTGTGCAGCGGCGAGGGCAATATGTCCAATATCATCTTCGTTATCCTCACATTGATCATCTTCATCGCGATGGTATGGTTCGTAATCTTCATGACAAACGCTGAGCGCCGTATTCCGGTACAGTACGCGAAGCGCGTTGTCGGCAGAAAAATGTACGGCGGTCAGTCAACTCATATTCCGATAAAGGTTGCGATGTCGGGCGTTATGCCTATCATCTTCGCCATGTCGATCATGAGCCTGCCGCAGACTATCTGCTACTTCTTCGGCATTGACGGAACAGGAGAGGGCTTCTGGGACGGCTTCGTAAGAGTGTTCAGCCAGAGCAGCCCCGTGTATGCGGTGATCTACTTCCTGCTGATCATTGCGTTCAACTACTTCTATGTTTCGATACAGTACAATCCTGTTGAGATAGCGAATAACCTCAAGAAGAACAACGGCGCGATCCCCGGCTACCGCCCCGGAAAGCCTACCAGCGACTTCATCTACAATTCGCTCAACAAGATAACGTTGATCGGCGCGATATTCCTCGGAATTATCGCAATATTCCCGATCATTCTGGCGCTTTGCGTTCCGCAGCTTCGCGGCATCAGCATCGGCGGCACCACGATCCTCATCGTTGTCGGCGTTGCGCTCGAAACTGTTCGCTCGCTTGAGAGCCAGATCATGATGCGTCATCACCCCGGTTTCCTTGACTAAGCTGCTCGACAGAGCAAGGCATACGAAATAGGAGTTTTACTATGAATATGATTTTTCTCGGCGCTCCCGGCGCCGGCAAAGGAACACAGGCTGAGGTTGTCTGCAAGGAACTGAATATCCCTGCCATCTCCACCGGCAATATGCTGCGCGAAGCGGTTAAGAACGGCACCGAGGCAGGTCTTGCCGCTAAGGCATACATGGACAGGGGCGACCTTGTTCCCGATGAGGTCGTTATCGGTATCCTCAAGGACAGGATCGCTCAGGACGACGCGAAGAACGGCTTTATCCTCGACGGCTTCCCCAGAACTGTTGCACAGGCTGAGGCGCTTGAGAAGATGGGCGTTCAGATCGACAAGGTCGTTGAAATAGACGTACCCGATGAGAAAATCACAGCGAGAATGTCCGGAAGGCGCGTTTGCGAGGGCTGCGGAAATTCTTATCATATCGAGTTCAAGCCTACCAGGGTCGAGGGCGTCTGCGACGCCTGCGGCGCAAAGGTAGTCCAGAGAGCCGACGATAAGCCCGAAACGGTTATCGCACGTCTTAAGACCTACCACGAAAAGACAGCTCCCCTCAAGGATTTCTATTCCGCAAGAGGAAAGCTCGTTACCGTTGAGGGTCAGAACGAGATCGCGGAAACCTCCCGACTCACACTCGCAGCTATCAAGGGTTGATCCCTTAAAGAAAGCAAAATATGATCCAGATCAAAAATCCAACCGAACTAAAGCTTATGCTCCGGGCGGGTGAGCTTGCCGCGCAGGCGCTTGCGCTTGCGGGTAAGCACGCGGTACCCGGCATCTCGACATGGGAGCTTGACAGGATAGTGAACGACTTCGTCGTTTCAAAGGGCGGTCATTCTCCCTGTCTTGGCTACGGCGGCTTCCCCGGGCATAACTGCTTCTCGGTAAACGAGGAGCTTATCCACGGTATCCCTTCCAGGAAGAAGATACTCAAGGAGGGCGACATTCTCTCCTGCGATATCGTCGCGGAGCTTGACGGCTTCATGGGCGACAACACCAAGACCTTTAAGGTCGGCAAGGTTTCCGACGAAGCCGAGCGGCTGATGAAGGCTACCGAAGAGGCTCTGTACAAGGGCATCGAGCAGGCAGTCGCGGGAAACAGGATCGGCGACATCTCCAACGCGATACAGACCCACATCGAGGCGAACGGCTATGCGATAGTAAAGCAGTTCATCGGTCACGGCGTGGGCAGGGAAATGCACGAGGACCCCGAGGTCCCGAATTACGGGCGCCCCGGAAGAGGTCCGAGGCTCACCCCCGGCATGACGATCGCTATCGAGCCGATGGTAAACTCAAACTTCCCCGAGGTCAAGATCCTCGGCGACAAGTGGACGGTGGTAACGACGGACGGAAGTCTTAGCTGCCACTTCGAGCACACCGTCGCGATAACGAACGGCGAGCCGCTGATACTGACTCTGGAGAGCCACTGAATAATGGATATTAAGACAGGAACGGTTGTTATAAGCTCCGCGGGGCACGACAGGGACCGCTGGTTCGTCGTGACAGGGGCTGACGGCGGATTTGCGTTTGTCGCCGACGGCAAGGAGCGAAAGCTTGCCGCCCCGAAAAAGAAAAATCTCAAACACATCCGCGCCACCTCGAAGGTCATAGACCTCGGGGGGCTGACGGATAAAAAACTGCGCAGCGCGTTACGCGCATTGAGCGCACAAAGCATCGCCGAGGAGAGTGAATAGCTTGTCTAAAGAAGATGTATTGGAAGTTGAAGGCGTTATTCTTGAGGCACTGCCTAACGCACAGTTTAAGGTAGAGCTCTCAAACGGTCATAAGATACTGGCTCACATCAGCGGCAAGCTGAGAATGAACTACATTCGCATACTGCCCGGTGATAAAGTGACCGTTGAAATGTCGCCTTACGATCTCACAAAAGGCAGAATCACATGGCGTGCCAAGTGATTTGCGGCAAAGTAAACAAACCTTAAAGGAGGGTATTTCATGAAAGTAAGACCTTCAGTTAAGCCCATGTGCGACAAGTGCAAGGTGATCAAGCGCAAGGGCAAAGTAATGGTTATCTGTGTTGAACCCAAGCACAAGCAGAGACAGGGCTGATACAGTCCGTTTATCCCAATCAAGGAGGAGGAAAAACAATGGCAAGAATCGCTGGTGTAGACCTGCCGAAGGAAAAGCGCGTAGAGATCGGTCTGACCTATGTTTACGGCATCGGCAGAAAGTCTGCAAATGATATTCTGGCAAAGGCAGGAGTTAACCCCGATACACGCGTTAAGGACCTTACCGACGAAGAAGAGGCTAAGATCCGTGACGTTATCGACCACGAGGGTTATCTTGTAGAGGGCGACCTCAGAAGAAAGGTAGCTCTTGATATCAAGCGTCTGGTAGAGATCAACTGCTTCCGCGGAACCCGTCATCGCAAGGGTCTTCCCTGCCGCGGTCAGAGAACAAAGACCAACGCCAGAACTCGCAAGGGTCCCAAGAAGACAATTGCAAACAAGAAGAAGTAATTAAAGAAAGGCGGTATATAAATGGCAGCAACTAAAGGCGCAAAGCAGGTAGTTCGCAGACGTCGTGAGCGCAAGAACGTTGAAAACGGTGCGGCTCATATCCAGTCTACATTCAACA
>JBJFHP010000205.1:0-7734 GCA_051893715.1 Oscillospiraceae bacterium | reverse complement strand
AACACCGTGCCCTATTTCACAAACAGCCTCGGCGTAGACAGGGAAGCTTTTGAATGCAGTATTATTTTGAATCTTGAAACCGGCTATTCTCTGGAGTATAACTCGGCATTTACTTTAGGCGATTCGATTATCTATTATAACGGATATGACCAGTCGTTTATCGATCGATTTGGAAATAATAAGATCGTTGGTATTAAACTCCGCATCACACCGAAAGTTGAAACAACCGAGGACGGTTCTCTTACAGCGTCGGACGAAACTCTCCGCAGCCTTTCGAACGGTACTAACTACTACATTTACCTTTCCGAGGTCAAGCCCGAGAATGTAATAGCAATCGCGGGCGACGGCTGGGTTGGCGTTGTATGGAACAGCATACCCGGTGCAACCGAGTATGTCATCATGGACGGCGACTCGAACGTTGTCGCAGAGGGCCTTAATCCGTTTGTAAATTACTACACCATTACCGGCCTTACCAACTTCAAAACATACACCTACACCGTTCAGGCGCGCTTGGGCGACGGCGGCTGGAGCGCAGCTTCCGACCCTGTCAGCGCAACACCCACCGGAAACACTATACCGCAGAACGTAAAGGCAACGGCAGGCGACGGAGAAGTAACCCTTACATGGGACGCAGTAAACGGCGCAACGACTTATGTTATCAAGGACGGCGGTTCTACCGTGCTCGCAAAGGGCATTAAGGACACGACCTACACCTTTACCGGTCTTGAAAACGGAACGACCTACACCTTCGCCGTATACGCATACGCGGGCGGCAAGTGGAACGGCTCTTCCGCTAAGGTAACGGCTACACCCAAGGCAAGCTATATCCCGAAGAATGTTAAGGCAACGGCAGGCGACGGAGAAGTAACCCTTACATGGGACGCAGTAAACGGCGCAACGACTTATGTTATCAAGGACGGCGGTACAACCGTGCTTGCAAAGAACATTAAGGACACGACCTACACGATAACCGGTCTTGAAAACGGAACGACCTACACCTTCACCGTATACGCATACGCAAACGGAAAATGGAACGGGGCTTCCGCTAAGGTAACGGCTACTCCCAAGGCAAACTATATCCCGCAGAACGTAAGAGTAAGATCTGCCGCAAACGGCAAGGTTATCCTCGTATGGGACGAGGTTGCGGGAGCAACGGCTTATGTCATAAAGGACGGCGGTACAACGATCCTTGCAAAGAACATTAAGGACACGACCTACTCCTTTACCGGTCTTGAAAACGGAACGACCTACACCTACACCGTATATGCATATGCAAACGGAAAATGGAACGGCGCTTCCGAAAAGGTAACGGCTACACCCATTGCTACCATTGTTCCCCAGAACGTAGAGGCGACCGTCGGCGACGGCGAGATCACTCTCACATGGGACGAGATCGAGGGCGCAACGGCTTATGTCATCAAGGACGGCGGTACAACTATCCTTGCAAAGAACATTAAGGACACGACCTACACCTTTACCGGCCTTGAAAACGGAACGACCTACACCTACACCGTATTCGCTTATGCGAACGGCAAGTGGAGCGCGGCTTCCGAGAAGATCACCGCGACCCCCGAGGCCTGACTGCGGGTAATCGCAAAACAGCATAACGGATCCACCCTGCTTTTCGGCGGGGTGGATCTTTTTCTGTCGGTAAGTATTATGGCAACACCGCACAATTACCGGCTATGCCTTTGCCGTCCGCTTGCTTGCATCTTTTCCGTCATATCGCACAAAATCGGCTTGACGGGCGTCAGCCCGCCTGCGCCGCTTTTGTACGATCTGACGAAAAATCTGCGGCGCAATCGAACGACAATAATTATGCGGTGTTGCCTTATCATTGACAACGGCAGAAAATCTGTGTTATAATGATAATAACGCGGGAGGTTGAAAAGGCTGTCCCCGCGGAATTTAACAAAATCGGGAGATGGTACCATGCCCTGCCGCGAAAGCAGCGAACTTATCTCCGCAGTAATGGGCGTGCGCTACCGCAGAAGCTCGCCGGAGCCGCTTTTGCTGGCTGTTGAGTCGATACTGCGGCAGACGCACAGCGAGCTTGAACTGATAATATGCGAGCGCGATTCGACCGAGCAGGCAAGGGCGGCTCTGCGCGAGATATCCGCCCGCGATGACAGGGTTATCGTTCTCGACGGCTCCGCCGCACGCTCGTTTTCGGAGCAGCTGAATATCTGCCTGAAAGCCGCGCGCGGGAAATGGATTGCGCGCATGGACGACGACGACTTTTCACACCCGCAGCGCTTTGAAAAGCAGCTTGCGTTTCTTCGGGAGCACGGCGACATTGCGTTTGTCGGGTGCAACTGCGAGCTTGTGCAGGACGGCGGGATCATCGGCGTACAGAAATTCCCCGAATACCCCGAGGAGAGGGATTTCCTGTTTAATCAGCCGTTCATTCACCCGTCGGTGATGTTCAGAAGGGAAGCGCTGGACGCGGTATCGGGCTATTCCGAGCTGGAGCGCTGCAGCCGCTGCGAGGACTTCGACCTGTTTATGCGGCTGTATCATAACGGCGCGCGCGGGGCTAACCTTCAGACGCCGTATTTCACCTATACCCTGCCCGCGAACGGCGTTACCACAAGGAATTTCACGGACAGATTGAACGAGCTGAAAACAAGATTTGTGTGCTTCCGTCGGTGCGGAATGCTCCCGAAAGCGCTTCCGTATGTTGTCAAGCCGCTTGTTGTGTGGCTGCTGCCGAAGAAGCTGCTGGCTGCAATGAAAAGAAAAAGGAACCTTAAACAATGACGAATGTTCTTTCCGAAATAAGAGCCCTCGGAACAAAATACGCGGGTCCCGTCCTTACAAATTATGTCAAGTGGATACTCCTTAAAGCGTCGGAGCGGGGGATAAAGCGTATTTATTTCCTCGCAAGGGACGGTTATACGCTGAAAATGATCGCGGAGGAAATATGCGGCAGGTGCGGCTTGGATATCGACTGCCGATACCTTTACTGCTCGCGTTTCTCCCTGCGGCTGCCCTCGTTTCACCTTATCGGCGGGGAGGCTATGGATATGCTGCTTATCCCCGCGGTAAAGAATACCGTGCGCGGCGTGTTCAGGCGGCTCTGTGCCACAGAGGAAGAGGAGCGGCAGATAATGGATACGATAGACTTCCCCTGCGGCGACCCCTGCGAGCCGCTCAGCTACGAGCAGTATGACGGGCTGTGTGCGGCGCTTCGCGCGAGCAGCGCGTTTTCGGAGCTTGTCCGCCGCAAGTCGGAGCAGGCGTATGGGGACGCGGTGGGTTATCTGGAGCAGGAGGGCTTGCTGTCCGACATACCGTATGCCATTGCAGACAGCGGCTGGACGGGCTCTATGCAGCGCTCGTTAAGGCAGTTGCTGAGCCGCGCGGGGTACACGAAAAAGCTCACGGGCTTTTATTTCGGAATGTTCGCCGACCCGAAAAGCGAGGCTGACGGGGAGTATAATGCGATGTATTTCAACGCGCACTCCCCGAAAAGGGACAGGATACTGTTCAGCAACAACCTCTTTGAATGCTGGCTGTCCGCTCCTCACGCAATGACAAAGGGCTACACAAGGGAAAACGGGAGATTTGTCCCTGTGTTCGATACGGAGCCCTCGGAGCAGGAATGCGCGCTTATCAACGCGCATATCGACGGGATAACCAACTACGTCCGCCATTGCGCTGACAGCAGGCTTGACCCCCGCAGAGCGGACGAAAAGGAGCTTGTCGGCAATATACGGAAGATACTCCGTCGGATAATGGCTCACCCCACGAGCGAGGAAGCGCAGGTGTACGGGCAGTATATGTTCAGCGACGACGTGAGCTCCGAGGGAATGAAGCCGCTTGCTTCTCCCGAGCAGGTGTCGCGCCTGAAAAATTATGTAGTACCGCGCAGGGTGATAAATAAGGTTTTCGGGGTCAACAGGCTGTCGGGCGCGGCGGATCTGTTCTGGGCTTACGGAACGCTGGCGTTCGCCCCGCCGATAAAGCGCGGGTGGTATTTCCTCAATATTTATGTGTGGGAATGGATAAAGGCGGCAAGGAAGAAGTGACACCAAAAAACCGACCGAAGCGCGCCGTTAACGCCATAAACAAAAACGACCCCTCGCCTGTGCAGGCGAGGGGCTTTCCTGTGATTTGTCAACCGGATATTATTTTTTTGGGAAGCACTCCCGTTTTAAGGTAGCTTTCATACTGATCGCAGATAAGCTCGGTATTTCCGAACGCCATCTGCTTGCCGCGGTGCAGCCACAGCACCTTGTTGCACATTCTTCTTATCTGCGGAATGGAATGCGATACAAGAATGGTTGCCTTTCCGTTTTTGATTATCTCGCGCATTTTTGCCTCGCTTTTTGCCTGAAAAGCGCCGTCGCCGACGGAAAGCACCTCGTCGAGTATGAGTATCTCGGGCTCGACCATGCTTGCGATGGAAAATGCAATTCTTGACTTCATGCCCGAGGAAAGCTGCTTGAACGGGCGCTTCTCGAACTCTGCGAGCTCGGAAAATTCAAGGATCTCGGGGTATTTTTCGTCCATGAATTTGCGGGTGTAGCCGAGCATTGCCCCGCGCAGGTAGGTGTTCTCTTTAAGGTCAAGGTTGCCGTCGAAGCCGCTGGCAAGCTCAAGCAGGGCGGCGATCTTTCCGTTGACCTTGACATAGCCCTGCGACGGGCGGAGTATCTGCGTTATGACCTTCAGCAGAGTTGATTTTCCCGCGCCGTTCGTTCCGATTATTCCGAGCATATCTCCCTGATATATCTTAAAGGAAACATCGTTCACCGCGAGGAATTTTATCGTGTGGTAATCCCGCGTGATATGCTTTACTATATACTCCTTCAGACCGATATTGCGCAGGTCGCCCATTATATATTCGACGGAAACGCGGTTAACTTCGACTATCAATTTACTCATAAGCGGACATCACTCCATCAGATATAATAAAGGAATTTGTAGTTGTATTTCTTGTATATAAGCGCGCCGATACCCAGCGCGACGAGCGCGTATGCCGCATTCAGCAGGTGCAGCCCGACGGACGGTATCGTCTGGTTTATGATTATCTCTCTGAAATAGCTTATATAGGTGTATACGGGGTTAATAAGGAACAGCCCGCGCACTTCCTCGGGGTAGGCGTCGACGGTGTAGAATATGGCGGAAAGATACATCAGCAGCATTGTGAAGATGTCGTACAGATACCGCATATCGCGGAACATGAGGTAAAGCGCGGAAAGGATAAGCCCCATTCCCAGATTGAACGCGATAAGGCACAATATAGGGTACAGCAGCAGGAAGAAGCTCCACTGAAACGGTATGCCGTCAATAATTACAAATACAAACAGCACGACAATGTTTATCATGAAATTGATAAGCGACGATACGTTCTTTGACAGCAGGAACAGATATTTCGGGACGTTTATTTTTGAGAAAATGCCTGCGTTGTCATACAGCGAGGTCATGCCGCTGGAGGTGGAATCCTTGAAGAAGTTGAAGATAAGGTTTCCGCAGAAGAGGTATACGGTGTAGTGGGGGGTATTCCTTCCGAAAAACTGCGTGAATACCAGCGCCATTATCCCCAGCGTCATCAGCGGTCCCAGAACGCTCCAGAACACGCCGAGAATGGTGCGCTTGTATTTTTTGGAGAAATCCCGCTTGACAAGCTCCTCGAAAAGGAAACGGTATTCCTTCGACTTCTGTATTATTTTCTTGAACATTTATATTTCCTCATTTTGGAGATAATTTGTTTACAGCACGCCGCGCGAGCCTGTTTTTTCCCTACCGGAACAGCCGGGGCTCATAACGATATTCTGCGGCTTATCCGAACGCCATGCGTTTAGTATACCACAATCGAGAAACTTTGTCAACCGTAACGGCAAGCAGAGCGCTCGCGATGAACAGGCAAAAAAATCCCCTCGGAAATGCTCCGAGGGGGAGTGCGCATATGCAGACAACAAGACATATGCGCGTATATTAAAGGAGAAGAACTAATCAAAAGAAGAAGGAGTGTTCATGAATTGGGGATATCACTGATAATCGGCGATATCTATCCATGTCAGGAGAAGCTCGCGCTCCTCGGGACGCTTGAATTTAAGCTGAGCCGCCGCAACGATAGGCAGCCAGTCCTGAACATAATTCACGGCTGTGCCTGTCTTTGCGCAGTAGATCTTGAGGTACTTTTCAGCCCACTCGGTGTGGTGGCTGAGGCAGAGCTTGAGATAGGTCTTTGCGATATCCGCGGAGGCGTTGCCCTGCTTTGCCTTGAGCCAGTCTACTATGAAAACGCCGTCGTCGTTGATGATGATGTTGTCGGGACCGAAGTCGCCGTGGCAGAGCTTGACGTGCTTGGGCATGGAAGCAAGCCTTGTCAGAAGCTCGTATTTCTTCACGTCGTCAACCATGTCCAGCCCCTCTATGGAGCGCTTGAGGTAATCCTTGAGCTTGCTTATCTTTGCGGAGCGCAGGTCGTTTATCTCGATCTGAAGGTCAGCCATCTGCGCGAGATAATCGTCTACCTTGTCGGGATTTTCCTCCATGAGCTGCTTCATGGTCTTGCCCTTGATGTACTTATAGACGATCGCCCACTTGCCGTCGATCTTGGTTATTTCCTCGAAAGCGGGGATACGGGGGAAGCCCGTTTCCTCAACGCGGGTATGTGTCAGCGCCTCGTAAAGCACAACGCTCTTGGGCTCGTTCGGGTCCTTGAATATCTTAACGCACTTTTCGCCGCACTCGAAAACCTGAACCTTTTCGCTGTCGGATATCATATTTTTAAGTTCCATGATGAAATGTCCTTTCATTTATGTATTCGTCCGTTTTGCGGACTGCCGATGTCAGATACGGTTTATTTTCTTTCTGATGTTATTATAGCACTTTTCATATTGCTTGTAAAGGGCTTTTTATCAAATTTGAATAATTTGCAGCATTTCAAAGCCGCAAATTTATGCAACATTGCTCAAAGATATGAAAACAAGTCGTTACACGACCTCTCGGGGGTATTGTCCCCGAAAAAAGTAAAATATTCTTTTAAAAAATATCAAAAAACTATTTACAAATCGGTTCTGATGTGTTATAATAATCATGTTATGCAATCGCATAATAAGGCTTTCCGATTTCCCGGACTGCGGATCTCGCTCCGACAGGAGAAACACCATATCCCTCTTCTGTGATTTCGGATAATATTTTCAAGAGGTGTAATTATGTTAAGAAAAGAAGAAAAAACAGCAGTTATCGAGGCTAACCGCCTGCACACAAACGACACCGGTTCGCCCGAGGTTCAGATCGCTATCCTCACAAAGAGAATCAACGAGCTGACCGAACACATCAAGGTTCACCAGAAGGATCACCACTCCAGACGCGGCCTGCTCAAGATGGTAGGTCACAGAAGAAACCTTCTCAACTACCTGCAGAAGAAGGATATTGAGCGTTACCGTGCGATAATCGCCAAGCTGGGTATCCGCAAGTAATCCAATCGGACTTAAAGGGCGGCATTGCACAGAATAGTTGCAATTCTGCCCTTTATTTATACCGCTTCCCAATTCCCGACGGCAATTCAAGGGCGCAGGGCTTCCGCATTAAACTGAGCTCCCGCAGCCGCGGCGGCTGACTTTTTTGCTGAAAGACGCTGTGCCTTTGAACACTATTTCAGAAAGGAAAATCGAACTATGTTTGAAAATTACAGAGTGTTCAAAACCATGTTCGCAGGCAGAGAGCTTACCGTTGAAACAGGTAAGGTTTGCGGCCTTGCGAACGGCTCCTGCTGGG
>JBJFHP010000204.1:0-2010 GCA_051893715.1 Oscillospiraceae bacterium | reverse complement strand
GGGCAGGCTCGAAAAGCTTGTTCCCGACAGATCGAAAAGGATAGTGATTCTCTGCGGCAGCGGCAACAACGGCGGCGACGGCTTTGTTATCGCGTACAGCCTTATCGGGCGCGGTTATTCCCCTGTCGTTGTCCTCGCAAACGGACTTCCGCGCACCGACTGCGCCCGCGAGCACTTTGATATACTTACCGAGCGCGGGGGAAAAATACTGGATCACCGCGCGTTAAGGAATGGCGCAGAGGCTTATACGGAAATCAATCATGCAGATGTCATTGTAGACTGCATATTCGGGACTGGCTTTCACGGCGAACTCCCGCCGCATATTTTGAATTTGATTGATCAAACCTGTTCCCGTCCCCTGCGCGTAGCTGTTGATGTTCCGAGCGGGGTCAACTCCGACACGGGTGAATTTGACCAATTCTGCTTTAAGCCGCACTACACCTTTGTACTCGCGGCAATGAAAAAAGGGCTTATCCAGCCCAACTGCGCGGATATCCTTGGAAAAATCGAACTCGTTGACATATTTATACCGGAGTATTGCTACAAGGACGGCTATGAAGCAATAATAACCGACGACAGCTTCCGCAGACCTTTCCCTCCGAGGAAAAAGTCCTCCCACAAGGGCAGCTTCGGGCGGCTGCTCAATATTGCGGGGAGCCTTTGCTACAACGGCGCGGCGGCGCTTTCGACAAGCGCAGCGCTCCGCTCGGGCGTGGGGCTGTGTACGCTAGCGGCGCCGATTTCCTGCATGAAAATAATAGCCGCCTCGGTCAACACCGCGACATTCATTCCCCTGCCCGAAACCGACGAGGGCTTTGCGGCGGGTAATTCCCACGAGAAAATAGCGGATATCCTCCCGAAAATGACCGCCGTAACGATAGGCTGCGGTCTTGGGAACAGCGAAAATACACGCAGTCTGACCGAATTTGTCATAAAAAATGCGGAATGTCCGCTCCTTATTGACGCAGACGGAATAAATTCCATTGCCGCAAATATAAATGTACTAAAGGAGCGGAAAGGAAAAACCGTGCTCACGCCGCACCCGTTGGAATTCAGCAGGATAAGCGGTATCCCCATAGGGGAAATTCAGCGCGATCGTCTTGCGGCGGCGAAAGCCTTTGCGCGGGAATACGGCGTAACGCTCGTGCTGAAAGGCGCGAACACCGTTATTGCCTCGGAAAGCGGCGAGGCGTATGTCAACACCTGCGGCAACGCGGGGCTTGCGCGCGGGGGCAGCGGCGATGTCCTGACGGGTATCATCGGCGCAATGCTCGCGCAGGGTATCGAGCCGCTGAGGGCTGCCGTCAGCGGCGTTTACTGCCACGCGCTCGCCTCGGACATACTTGCAGACAGGCTGCCGCCCGAGTGTATGCTGCCGACGGACATCATTTCCGTGCTGCCCGAGGTTTACCGTATCTGAAGCCGCTCCTCCATAAAAGATCGGAGGAATATTGTGAAACATTATGTAAAAAACGCGCTTCTCTGCGGCGCGGCGGCAATTTCCGTGCTTTCGGTGAGCGGCTGCAATTCGGCGCTGCCGTTCGCGAGGAACGCCGTCAACTTCAACAAGACCTACACGACAAGCGCGGACATAAGCTGCGAAAACGTAAAGGCGAAGGCTGAAATAAAGCGGCTCGGCGGCGGGGAGTGGGAATTTTCCTTTTCCGAGCCTAAGTCGCTTGCGGGCATGACGCTTTCCCTTGGCAATAACGGCTACACGGCAAGCCTTGGCGGGCTGTCGTTTTCCGCGGAAAACGGCGCAGGGTATTCCACTGCCGCAGACATTATCGCGTCGACGGCGGACAGCCTTGCGGAGGACAGCGGCGAGGGCTCGGCGAGCGACGGTGTGATATCCTACGGAGCGGAATACAACGGCAAGACCGTGACAATGAACGTTTCGGAGGAAACGGGCGAGCTGATATCGCTCAAGTGCCCGTATTACAAGCTTGCCGTCTATTTCAGCGGGCAGACCGACTTCACCCCCGAAAGCACCGAGGAATGCGGGCTTGT
>JBJFHP010000203.1:0-7826 GCA_051893715.1 Oscillospiraceae bacterium | reverse complement strand
TAGGCTTTGTGCCTGCCGTATGGCAACGTTTTCCGCGCAGCGGATAATGCGGTGACAGACGCAGATGTGCCTTTATCGTCAGCCCGACGGGCTGATTACAGCCCGTTTATTTTTGTCCGGATATTTTTTCAAGAGCAAAATTCACCATATTTTTGCGATAATTTTAAGTATTTTTGTTAAAAATAAAGAATAGTTTTCAACGTTTTTAACTGTAAAAACTGTTGAGAACAGCGTTAAAAACGTTGAAATAACGGCAGGTTGAAAACAGTTTTCAACATTTTTGCCCTTAAAATGGTCAGAAACAAGTGTTTATGCCCCTTTTCGCTGTTGAAAACAATGTTGATAAGGTGGAAAAGACGGTGGAGTGTTGTTAAAAGAAACACGCGTTCGGAAAGGCGATTTTTTTTGCGCGCCGATATTGAAAAAAGGAAACAAGTGTGATATAATCAAAGTATAATTATGCTGCCCAATACGGCGGTATGACCTGTGTAGTCTGTTCGGGAGGAGCTGCTTTATGAAAAAGACAAAATTCGGCGCAATACTGCTTGCTGCCGTTATGGCATTGACCGGCTGCTCCGCCTCGGACGGCGGCAGCAGTTCGTCGTTTGGCAGGGAGCTGTTCGGCGTAAAGCCGGCGACAATGATCGACATGACCTCGCAGCAGCTTGTTGACTCGATACGAATAGGCTGGAACCTCGGAAACACGCTTGACGTGTGTCAGGCTGACCGCGACGGCGACGGCAGAATAAACGAGCACGTCGAGGAGGGCGAGGAGGTCAGCGAAACGCTCTGGGGCAACCCGTATGCAACGCGCGAGCTGTTCCTTGCGCTTGCCGACGACGGCGTTAACGCCGTGAGGATACCCGTCACATGGCGCGACCATATCGACGACGAGGGGAATATTAACGAGGCTTGGCTCAACCGCGTTCAGCAGGTGGTTGATTTTGCCTATGACAGCGGAATGTACGTTATAATAAATGTTCACCATGACGGCGGCGGCGACCCGCAGTTCGGCGCCTGGATATGCAACGCCGCGGCGGATTACGACGCCACTCTCGCCCGCTATAAGACCCTGTGGACGCAGATAGCGGAGCGTTTCAAGAATTACAGCGAGCGGCTCATATTCGAGAGCATGAACGAGGTAGGGTTTGACTCGCTTCCCGCAGACAAGGCTTACGAAACGCTGAATAATTTAAATCGGGAATTTGTCGACCTTATAAGGAACAGCGGCGGTAATAACCCCGAGCGGCATTTGCTGATCGCGGGTTACTGGACGGATATCGAAAAAACCTGCGACAGCCGTTTTGTCATGCCGAACGATCCTGCAGGCAAGAGCATTGTTTCGGTGCATTATTACACGCCGTGGCAGTTCTGCACGACGAATATACAGAACGAATGGGGCACGCCCGCCGAGGAGCGCGAAATGGAGCGGCTGATCGGCAAGATGAAGTCAACCTTTACCGACAACGGTATCCCCGTTATTATCGGCGAATACGCCGCGAGCGGCAATGACAAGGACAGCGTTATATATTTCTGCGAAAAGCTTGTCAAGCTGTGCAGCGACAGCGGTATCGCGACTTTCCTGTGGGACAACGGCGGTCAGGTCGACCGCAATACATATGAGTGGAGGACGCCCGAGCTGCTTGAGGCGCTGAAGCGCGCGACGAGCGGCGAGGAATATACTCCCGTAAAAGGCGCGGTCAGCGGCAGCGCGGCATAAAACATAATCAAAAGCGCATAATAAAAGGGCGGTTACAGTCGTATCCGCCCGAATTTTTATTATGAGGTGAATAACCATGCAGGACAGCGAAAACAAACCGCGCGCAAAAAAGCGCGGCGACAACATGATCCCTCTTGACAAATTTGCCCTTATGCAGCAAACCATGACCGACCCGCAGGGAATGTACACGGGCGTTCCGCTAAACCCGTTCGAGGAACCCGTGCAGGACGACGATGACTTATAAAAATGGGGGGCGTCACGCCCCCTCAATTTGTCAATAAACCCTTTTCGGCAAAAAATGAATATTGAATAATGAATAACGAAGAATGAATAATAGCGGTATCGGCTTCGCCGATTATTCCAAAAATGTGATTATACCGCGCTCTTTATAATCCGTGCCCGCAGGGCACACCACATTTATTAACTATTCATTATTCACTTTTCATTATTCAATAAGATAAACCCTGCTTTCATGGTTTATCGACAGTTCGGGGGTGCGCAGGCACCCCTTTAATTATTTGTACATTATCTTATCCTTGCTGAGCTTGTCCTCATACCCGCACCAGAAACCAAGCTGTGTTGCGGCGGGAATAACCGCATAGTACACCAGCATGAGCGCGGGGAAAAGCGCGGACATATTGTCTATCTGCCGCATGGAGGTCTGTACCCAAGCCTCGTTTTCGGTCAGTACGGGCGGAACGAATGTCAGCAGGAACGGGTAAGCGCTGCCGCTTATGAAGCGGTACAGAAACAGGGTGTCCTCCTCGGGGAAAAACAGCTTGTTCAGCAGCAGCAGGATAGTCGGAGCTGCCGCGAAAACGAACATGATAAGCCCTATGAATATCCATCTGCGCTTCTGCTCGCTCTCTACCCTTTTAAGCCTGACAAGGCTGCGTTCGCGCACGCCGTCCTTCCACGCGACGGTGAAAACGAGAGAGTAAAATATGAATGTTCCGCACAGCATGGCGATTATTTTGAGGAATATATTGTCCCCGAACATCGTGACAGCCATTGTCAGGAAAAGGCACATTACATTTCCCAGAACGATATAGCCGATACCTTTCAAGGTACATATCCAGAAGGAGGTTCTTTTCATTATTTTCCTTTCCGCCCTCATACGGGTCAGTAATATTTTTTGAATTTCCGTGAACAATAACCGCAGAAAGTGAGGTTTTTTTGCATGAGTGATTTCAGAAACCGTCAGAGCGCGGACATACTCAACAGCGTCTACAAAAACGCAGAAATGGCATATGAATCCACCGGCGATATATTAAAGCGCTGCCGCAACACGCGCCTTTACAGCGAGCTTGCCGCCGAGCGCGAGCGCTATAAAAACGTCGCGCAGCAGACACGCGCGGAGCTTTCGCGCCGCGGCGAACGTCCGAAGCCCCTGCCCGCCTATGCAAAAGCAATGGCGAAAATGGGTATTGCGGTAAAAACCGCGAACGACCAAAGCAGCTCAAATCTCGCCAGAATAATGGTTCGCGGGACGACAATGGGGATAATCGATATGCAGCGGGCGGTCAACCGTTCCCGCGCCGCCGAGCCCGAGATACGCGAGGATTCCGAGGAGCTCCTCCGCCGCGAGCAGGCGTTCTGCGAGCACCTCAAGAGATACCTGTGAGAGCGCGCAGGCTGCCCGTCGCCGAGCATATCCCTACCGACATAATAGGCGGTGCGAAGCCCTTTCCCTGCTCCGATAAATCGGAGAGGATAATCAGGGGTTAATTCTCGGCAGATTCGTTCGTCGGGTTGACTATGTTTCCGTTTATGATGTTGTCAAGGACTATCCTTGCGCGCTCGCGCTGCTCCTGTGCGTCCTTGTCGTTTCCCGTCATATTCTCGAAAACGTCGCGGACGTATATCCCGAGTTCATCGGGGCATTCCGTCCAGCGGATATCCTCCATGAGGTCGGTGGTGTTGAGCCGCAGCCCGTAGCCGTCGTTAAAAACCGCGTCGGGATACTGCTCGGTGAAGTCGGCGAACATCGAAAGGTCAACGCCTATTCTCTCCGTGAGATAATCAATTAGCACGGTGTCGGCGATAAACATCTGACTGTCGCCCGTCAGCAGCTCCGACTGAAATTTCATGCCCTGCGCGTCGGAATAATCGCTCATTCCGCCGCCGGAGTAAAGGTCGATGTAATTTATCCCGACGTGGACATAGCCGTTTTCGTCAAAATCGGGGCAGTATTTTTCGAGCGCTTCCTCGAGCTCGTCAAGGCGGGAATAAAGCCCGTAATCCCCCGCAGTGTTTATTACAAGGACATAAATATCGTTTCTTTGGCGCGTTACAGTCTGATATATCATGAAAGAAAGGAACGCCGCCGCTATCAGCAGCACTATGATGAGCACCTTGTTGTGATATAAGAAGTTCTCGATTTTCTTGAACCCGTGGAGCTCAACCTTGCCCTCATAGCCCGTTTCGGGTATCATTTCGCTTTCATCTATGAGCCCTTGCTTGAGCTTTAACAGCTCGCGGTATTCCTGCTGCTTGCGCTGTTCTTCGTCGTTTTTGTTTGCCATGCTCCCTCCGTTTTCCCGCGTTTGTTTCCATACGGGAAGGATATGCCCTAAAACTAATAGTTATACTTTAAGAGCCGCCCGAAACGGCGGCTCTGTTGTTGGTGAGTGCGGTGTTAAGCCTGCGGCTTCATCGTCGGGAAGAGAAGAACATCTCTTATGCTCGGCGAATCGGTCAGCAGCATGACCAGCCTGTCAAGACCGAAGCCAAGTCCCGCCGTGGGCGGCAGCCCGTATTCCAGCGCGGTGAGGAAGTCCTCGTCAACCTGCGCGTCGTTTCCGCCCTGCGCGCGCTTTGCGGCAACCTGCTTAACGAAGCGCTCCCGCTGATCGATCGGGTCGTTGAGCTCGGAGAACGCGTTTCCGAACTCGGTGCCGTTGATGAAATATTCAAAGCGCTCGGTGAAAGCGGGAAATTCGGGCTTTCTCTTTGCGAGCGGGGAATTTTCGACGGGATAATCGTAAATGATGGTCGGCTGAATAAGCTTGTCCTCAACAAACGCCTCAAAGAACGCGATAAGGACATGACCCTTTGTGGAGTTCTCGTCAAGCTCGTCCTCGACGTGGTGCTCCTTTGCGCAGGCGCGCGCTGCGGCGTCGTCCGCCCAGTCGTTGTAGTCAACTCCCGCGTACTTCTTTACCGCCTCGATCATGGTGAGGCGCTCCCACGGCTTGCCGACTGCTATTTCCCTGCCCTGATAGGTAACGGTATCGGTGCCGCAGACGTTGAGCGTAACGGTGCGGTAGAGGTCCTCGATGAGGTCCATCATCTCGAAGTAATTCATATACGCCTGATACATCTCGATAGAGGTGAACTCGGGGTTATGAGTTGCGTCCATGCCCTCGTTGCGGAAAATGCGTCCTACCTCGTATACCTTGTCGAAGCCGCCGACAATAAGGCGCTTTAAGTACAGCTCGGTTTCTATGCGCATATACATATCGATATCGAGCGCGTTGTGGTGGGTCTTGAACGGGCGCGCCGCCGCGCCTATCTCCAGCGGGAGCAGCACGGGAGTGTCCACCTCGACATAGCCGTGCCCGTCGAGGAATGCTCTTATTTCGCGAAGTATCCTTGAACGCTTGATAAAGGTGTCCTTTACCTCGGGATTTGCTATAAGGTCGAGGTAGCGCTTTCTGTAACGCTCCTCCTTATCCTTTAACCCGTGCCACTTCTCGGGCAGGGGCAGCAGCGACTTCGAAAGCAGGGTTATCTCCTCCGCATGGACGGAAATTTCGCCCATTTTTGTGCGGAAAACCTTGCCCTTAACGCCGACGATATCGCCGAGATCCCACTTCTTGAACTCGGGGTAAACCTCCTCGCCGACGTCGTTCATTCTTACATAGACCTGCATTCTGTCGGACGCGTCGCGCACGTCGATGAAGCTTGCCTTGCCCATGATGCGGCGGGTCATCATTCTTCCCGCGATAACGACGTCCTGATTTTCAAGCTCGTCAAATCTCTCGCGGATCTCGCTGTTATATATTGTTACAGGGTACTTTGTGATGGTATAGGGGTCCTTGCCCGCAGCCTTGAGCGCGGCAAGCTTTTCAAGCCTTACGCGGTGCTGTTCGTCAAGCTCCTCCGCGGAAAGCTCCTTTATCTCCTCGTTTTCGTTTGCCATGAGTTATTCCTCGTCTTCCTTTCTAATCTCAAGTATCTTAAAGCTGATAATGCCCGAGGGGGTTTCAACATCGACCGTTTCGCCGACCTTGTGACCGGATATTGCCGCGCCGATGGGGGACTCGTCGGACATTTTGCCGGTGTTGATGTCCGCTTCCTTTGTGCCGACCATCTTAAATTCCATTTCCTCGTCCATGTCGATGTCGAGTATTTTTACAGTTGTACCGATACCAACCTTTTCGGTGGATATCTCGTCGTCGTCGATGACCTGCGCGTGAGCGAGAGTTGCCTCTATCTCCGCGATGCGGGACTCGATGATACCCTGCTCGTTTTTCGCTTCGTCGTATTCGCTGTTCTCGGAGAGGTCACCGAATGAGAGCGCGACCTTGATTTTCTCCGCGACCTCGCGGCGGCGTACCGATTTTAATTCATTAAGCTCGTCCTTGAGCTTTGCTTCTCCTTTTTTGGTTAAAACTGTGATAGGCTTGTTCATTAGCTGTTCCTCCAATAATATATTAACGGGTAAACCGTTTCAGCTTGTCGAAAAAGTCTTTTCGGCAAAAATGAATATTGAATAATGAATAAAGAAAAATGAATAATGATGGTATCGGCTTCGCCGATTGTTATGAATAATGTGATCATACCGCACCTTTTAAATCCGTGCCCGAAGGGCATACCACAATTATTCAATATTCAATATTCACTATTCATTATTCATTAAAATAAATCCTGTTTTCAGGGTTTATCGACAGTCTGTAACGGGTAAACCGTTTCTTTAGTTTTTCGGGTCATTCCGCGGCGGCTGCCGTCGGAGTGAGCACCTCGATCGCTTTCTGTAGCTGCGCGTCGGCGTCATGTGCGAGGTTTTCGGGGAGAACTCCCGCCGAAAGCTCCGTCATGTAATCGGGCTTTAACCCTACGCCGTTGTAGCTGTCCGATTTTGCGGGGATAATCTTTGCGGTAGATATGGTGACCGCGCTGCCGTCGGAAAATTCATAGGTGTTCTGAATTACCGCTTTTCCGTAGGTCTGCGTCCCGACGAGAACCGCTCCGCATTCGTCCCTCAGCGCGACCGCGAAAAGCTCCGCCGCGGAGGCTGTCCCCCCGTCGACAAGCACCGCCATCGGGATAGCAAGGCAGCTGTCCGAGTCGGTTTCGACAAGCGGTTTTCGGCTGCCATCGGCGTATTCCGCAGAGGCTATCGTTGCCGTGGGGATAAAGCGGCTCAGTATTGGCTTCAGCGCGCTGACGAGCCCGCCGCCGTTTTGTCTTACGTCGAGGATAAGCGCCTTTGCGCCGTCGTCGGTGAGCTTTGTGAGCACGTCCGCGAACTGCTCGGGGGTTTTGGAGTTGAACGCGGTTATCGAGATGTAACCGATGTTTTCTCCGAGCATTTCACCCGTAACGGACTCGATCTCGAGCTGCTGTCTTATGAGGTTGACGGATATTTCCTCGCCGTCGCGGAGGAGCTTGAGCGCTACCCTTGTTCCGACCTCGCCGGAAAGCTTGTCGGCGGCTGTCGCGCCGTCCATGGAGAGCAGGCTTTTCCCGTCTATCTCGGTTATGACGTCGCCCGCAAGAACGCCGCCCAGCTCGGCGGAGCCGCCCTTGTAGACGGTGGTTATGCGCAGGTAGCCGCTGCCGTCGTCCTCGGTTTCTATTCCGGCGCCGCTGATTATGCCGCTTGTTGTCTGCTGAAGCTCGTAATAGGAGGACGCGCCCATATATGACGCGTATTTATCGCCTATTCCGAGGACATAGCCGTTTATTATCGACTGCTCAAGGGCGTCGTCGTTAAGCTCGCCTATATAGTTATTTCTTACCGTGACGTCCATTTCGCGCAGCTTGGCGTATACGCCCTCGTATTTTTCCGAGCTGCTTATCTTTGAGTTGTAGATATTCAGCGACACCGTCCACGTCAGCACGAACGTGATGGCGCAGCCGATAGCCACAAGGCTTATCG
>JBJFHP010000202.1:0-36141 GCA_051893715.1 Oscillospiraceae bacterium | reverse complement strand
AGCGGCGGTTGAACGGGTCGCGGTAGCCCTCCATTCCCGCCTCGTCGCCGTAGTATACCGACGGTATCCCCGGGAGGAAGAACTGAAGCACCATAGCGCACTTCATCAGCGATATGCCGTACATATACTGCTGACCGTCAAGATAGCGGTCGCACTGCCAGTCCTTGTCGTGCCAGCCGACCTCCTCGCCGCCCAAACGCGTCAGCGCGCGCTCGGTGTCGTGCGTCGACAGGAAGTTCATCAGCATATCGATAGCGGGCTTGGGGTAGTGGTCAAGTATCGTCAGTATGCTGTCCGTAAACGCTTTCGCGTCGGCATACTTGACGTAGTTCAGTATCGCTTCCTTGAACGGGTAGTTCATAACGCTGTCAAGCTGACCGCCGATAAGATAGCGCCTGCGCACGCCGTAGCTTTCCTTGTTGGAGGCGTCCTCCCAGACCTCGCCGTAGATTATCTTGTCGCCGCCCATCTTCTTGACCGCCTTGTTCAGGTTGTCAAGGAAGCAGTCGGGAAGCTCGTCGGCAACGTCAAGTCGCCAGCCCTTTGCGCCCGCAGCTATCCATTTCTGAAGTATCCCGCCGTCGCCGCATATATACTCGGTGTAACGGTCGTTGTCCTCGTTTACGTTCGGGAGCGTCGTTATTCCCCACCAGCTCTCGTATTTGTCGGGGTAAGCCGTGAAGCTGTACCACGGGAAATAGGGCGAGTTTTTGTCGCGGAATGCGCCGGTGTGCTCGCCGTAGCGCCCGAATTTGTTGAAGTATATCGAGTCCGCGCCCGTGTGCGAGAAAACGCCGTCGAGAATAATGTCTATCCCCATTTCGCCCGCCTTTTTGCACAGCTCCTTGAAATCCTCCTCCGTGCCGAGCAGGGGGTCGATCTTCTCGTAGTTCGCCGTGTTGTAGCGGTGGTTTTCGTGCGCCTCGAATATCGGGTTGAGATACAGTATCGTTACGCCCAGCTCTTTCAGATAGGGCAGCTTCTCGATAATTCCGCGCAGGTCGCCCCCGAAATAGTCGTTGTTGCGGACAACGCCCTTGCTGTCGGGCTTGTAATACGGCGTTCCGTACCAGTCGTCGCGAATTATCCTGTCCTCGGGGACATTTTCGTGCTTGACGCCGCTCTTCGCAAATCTGTCGGGGAATATCTGATACATTATTCCGCCGCGGATAAATGCGGGCGTGTATAAATTCTCGTCAAACACCGTGAGCTGAAACAGCTCCTCGCCCTCAAAAACGCCTGTGCTCGCGCCGCGGCGCTTTATATAACGCCGCCTGCCGTCGATTATTCCCGTGAAATAATAGTGGTGGAGCCCCGTATTATTCGGCGTGAAAACGCCGGAATAAATGTTGTCATCGCCGCTCTCGTCCTGTATGACAAGCTCGATAAAGCGCTCCTTATACCCCGGGCGGAACATGACGAGCGTAAGCCCGCTCACCTGCATATATTTCGGTATGCGGACGTTGAAAATACTCGGCTGACCGCGCCGCAGCGCGCCGAACGGGTGCTTATAGCCGGTGTCGAAGCAGTCAAACAGCGGCAGACTCATAAAAACAGCTCCTTTTATCAAAGTTGACAGCATAGCGGCGCGGAAGTGATACCGCCGCGCCGCAAAATGTCTGTGTTAATTCAAAATCATTACTTGAGGTTCCAGATGTCGCGCGCGTAATCTGTAACGGCTCTGTCCGCAGAGAAGCGGCCCGCGCCCGCAATGTTGTAGAGCGACTTTCTGTTCCACTCCTCGGGGTTCTGATAAACCTCGCTGATATACTGCTGTGTTCCGCGGTAGCTGTCGAAGTCCGCAAGCGCCATGTAGAAGTCCTTGAACTTGATGGTGTTTGCAAGCTCCTCGAAGGTCGCGCCGTTGATACCGTTGTACATACGCTGTATAACATCGCGGATAACAGGGTTGCTGTCGATGTAGTGCTGCGGGTGATAGCCCCTCATGCGAAGCTCGTTGACCTCGTTTGTCCTCATGCCGAAGATGAAGATGTTGTCGGTGCCGACAGCCTCGTGTATCTCGACGTTAGCGCCGTCGTAGGTGCCGAGCGTGAGCGCGCCGTTGAGCATGAGCTTCATGTTGCCCGTGCCGGAAGCCTCTGTGCCCGCAAGGGATATCTGCTCCGAAACCTCAGCCGCAGGCATCAGTATCTCGGACAGAGTTACGCAGTAGTCCTCAAGGAATACAACGGAGAGCTTCTCGCGCAGCTTGGGATCGTGCTTTATCTCCTCGCCGATGCACCAGATCATCTTGATTATCTGCTTCGCAACATAATAGCCGGGAGCAGCCTTGGACGCGAAAATGTATGTCTTGGGAACAAACGGAGCGTCGGGGTTCTGCTTGAGGTAGTTGTAGTCCGCGATAATGTTCATCGCGTTGAGCTGCTGACGCTTGTATTCATGCAGGCGCTTTACCTGAACATCGAAAATGCTGTCGAGGTTCAGCTTTGTGCCCGTCGTCTTTTCAACATACTGCGCAAACGCTTCCTTGTTCGCTCTCTTTATCTTGCCGAGCTTCTCGAGAACGGACTTGTCGTTCGCAAATACCTGGAACTTGATAAGCTCGCTCGCGTCCTTCTTGAAGCCCTCGCCGATGCACTCGGAGAGCAGGTCGGTAAGCCCCTGATTGCTCTGGAGCAGCCAGCGGCGGTATGCGATACCGTTGGTGACGTTCTTGAACTGGTGAGGCTTATCCAGCGCCTGAAGATGGAACACGTCGTCCTTGATGATCTGGCTGTGGAGCTTGGAAACGCCGTTTACGCTGTGAGAAGCGGCAACGCACAGGTTCGCCATGTGCACCTTGTTGTCCTGTATAATGGACATCTTGGAAACTCTGTCGGAGTCCTGCATTCTGTTGTAAAGATCCTCGCAGTAGCGGCGGTTGATCTCGCAGATGATGGTGAAAATTCTCGGGAGTATCCTCTCGATAAGATCCTTGTCCCACTTCTCCAGAGCCTCTGCCATAACGGTGTGGTTGGTGTAAGCGAAAACGTTTGTAACGATATGCCATGCCTGATCCCAGCCGTAGCCGCAGTCGTCAAGGAGCACTCTCATAAGCTCGGGGATAGCAAGCGTGGGGTGAGTATCGTTGATATGGATAGCAACCTTCTCGTGGAAGTTGTCGAGCGTGCCGTAAACCTTCATGTGGCGCATAACGATATCGCCGATAGAAGCCGCGCACATGAAATACTGCTGACGCAGACGGAGCGCCTTGCCCTCCGCGTGGTTATCGTTGGGGTAGAGCACCTTGGAGATGGAGTGCGCGATGTTGTTCGCGCCGAGAGCCTTCGCGTAGTCGCCGGTGTTAAAGGAGCTCATGTCGAAGGACATACTCTCCGCGCTCCACAGACGGAGCTTGGAAACGCCCTTGCTGTCATAGCCCGAAACATACATATCGTAGGGCACGGCGTTAACGCTGTTGTAGTTGACGTGCTCGAGGTGGTGGTAATTATTGTCCCAGTATTCGTTTATCTGACCGTCAAAGCGAACCTCGACCGCCTGGTCGGGAACGGGAACGAGCCATGCGCCGCCGCCGGGGAGCCAGTTATCGGGAAGCTCCGTCTGCCAGCCGTCAACGATCTTCTGCTTGAAGATACCGTATTCGTAGCGGATAGAGTAACCCGTTGCGGGGTAGTCGCAGGTAGCGAGTCCGTCCATGTAGCAAGCCGCAAGACGGCCGAGACCGCCGTTTCCGAGACCTGCGTCGGGCTCTTCCTCATAGACCTGATCGATCTTTACGCCGATATCCTCGAGAGCCTTCTTAGCCTCGTCCTGCATACCGAGGTTATAAAGGCTTGTCTTGAGGGAACGACCCATAAGAAATTCCATGGAGAGGTAGTAGACCTGCTTCCTGCCCTTGGAGTTGCAGTCGCGCATAAACTCGCTGCGCTTTTCCTTGAGGTAGTTTACGACGATGGAGGAAAGGGCGCGGTATACCTGAGTTACGGTAGCGTCCTTTGCGTCGGTTCTGAAGTCGTACTCCAGAATGGTTTCAAGCTGTTTTTTCAGTTCTTCGCTTGTGAACGGTGATTTCATTCTGTATTATCCCCTTTCGGTTTATTTGCGATATACTAATACACACTAATTATACTACAAATGCCCCAAAAATTCAAGTAATATAACAGATTACTGTACATTAAAACAAAAGTTATGAATATTGTTTGTGCTTTTTAGACAATTTTTACTCCATATTTTTGTAGTAAACGATTACAGGCACGGCTTTTACGGCGATAATGCTGTTCAAGATGTTTCAGCCGGAGCACAAAAAAGGCGGGTACTCTGCGCACCCGCCATGATGATACCGCGCGGCAGTTTACTGCGCGAATTTGCTGAGCCTGTCATTGACCCTTGCGGTAACCTCCGCATAATATATCGTTTCAGCCTCGTTAAGCTCGTCGATAGTATTGAGCTTATCCATCGCCTCGGTATATTTCGCAAGATAATCGGCGTATTCCATGATCAGAGTGAGATCGGTGGAGTTTGCCGTATATTTCTCCATAAAGTCGCAGTATTCGTTCATAAAAGCTTCATAGCTGTCAAGAGCGTCCTTGACCTCGGGACGCACCCCGACGGAAATCACGGGCGAGCTTGTTTCCTCCGCAGGCTCGTTAACAACAGTTTCGGTTTCGGCAGGCTCGGTCATTGAAGAAGCCGCGCCGGTTTCCGCGTCGGAGCCTTCGTCGGACGCGTCCGGGGATACCGTGGAAGAAGCTGCGTCATCGGACGCTTTATCGGGAGGATAAACGGCGGCACGCATGGTGTTGAAGCCCTCATATTCGACGCGTATCTTATAGCCGTCGGAGTTTTTGCCGTCGAAATATCTGCCGCTCTTGGAATAATCTGCTGAATATCCTGCTTCAAGGCACTTGTCCATATATTCGGACACCTGTTTTTCGGTAAACTCTGCGGCATATACTTCAAATTGCGACGATGAATCATTCACGATATCCAGCTTATCGTACTCAAACTCGGGAAGCATCAGCGCCAGACCTATCTTCGGGAGGGCGCTGTCGTTAAACTCTCTCGCTTCGTCGAGGTAAATGTCCATGTTTTTATTATATTCATAATACACCAAGCGCAGCTTCATTCCGTCGGCGTTGAACGCCTCATAGCTCCCCGATCTTTCGTCGGGATCTATCGTGAAGCCTTTCTCCTTGCACGCGCTGACATAGCTGTTGAACTGCTGCTCGGTCATATTCTCGAGATCTGCGGAAACTCTGTCGCTGTAGACCGTTGTTTTTCCATTTTCAGCCTCGGGAACGGGAAGCGCAGTAAACAGTCCGTTATCGGGCCATTCGAGCTTTTCTCCGCCGCTGCACCCTGCCGATGTTAACAGTATCATTGCTGACGCCGCCAAAGCCGCTATAATTCTTTTCATATCTTTTTCCTCCGTATAACAATATTTATCGATCAGATCGACAATTTATTATAGCATAAACCCAAGGCAAAAGTCAACTATGTTTATACCAAAAGTTAACTATAATGTTATTGCTATATGTTAAACTTAATTATGCGGAGGTGAATGCAGTGGCGAATTTCAGCGAAAGACTGAAGCAGCTCAGGCAGGAAGCGGGTCTTACGCAGCAGCAGCTTGCGGACAAGATATGGATGACTAAGGCTTCAATATGCTATTATGAACAGGGTGACCGCATTCCTTCGCCCGATGTTCTTGTAAAGCTAGCAAAGGTGTTCCATGTCAGCACGGATCACCTTCTTGGGATAGAGGAGAAAACCCGTTACCTCGACGTAAGCGGGATCTCGGACAGCGACCTTCTGACGCTCAAACGGATCGTGGAGCTCATGAAAGCCGATAATGCAGATTAAACAGAAAAATCCCTCCGCATCAAGCGAAGGGATTTTTCAGACTGTCGATAAACCCTGAAAACAATGTTTATCTTAATGAATAATGAATAGAGAATAGTGAATAATTTTGGTGTGCCCTGCGGGCACGTTTTTAAAACAATCGGCGGAGCCGATACCACCATTATTCATTCTTCGTTATTCATTATTCAATATTCATTTTTGTCGAAAAGACTTTTTCGACAAACTGAAATCCCTCCGCCGAAAACGAAGGGATTTTTTTATATAGTGTTACGCTGCGGCGAGCCTGTTATACCCGCCCTCCTTAATTATCTTAGTGTAATTCTTATAGGAGATATTAAGGTCGACATAGCCGTTTATTCCCGAAACAATGCCCTTGCAGGAATACTGCCACATACCAAATTCGCCCTTGTATGTAGGCACCTCGTTCCACTGCGCGAGCCATACGTCATATTCGGACAGCCTACTCATGTCAAGGTAATTGGTGAGCCATGACTTGTTTGAATACAGCATGGCGTAATAGCCCGCCGCGCTCACCTCGTCAAGGAACGCCTTGACAATGCTTGTTATCTTCGTTTTGCCGAGCTCCGCCTGATACTGCTCCTCAACGTCAAGAACAACAGGGTAGGTTATTTCGTAGGGCGCTATGGTTTCAAGGAAGAACCGCGCCTCCTTCTTTGCCTCCTCAACAGTGTCCGCGTAAAGGTAATGGTAAACGCCGACCTTTATGCCGTTCTTTGAAGCCTCGGTGATGTTGTAGTCGAAGGTGATGTCCTTTGCCATGGGCTTTTTGCTGTTCGCACGCCCGCGCGACGCGCGTATCATCGCAAACTGAACGCCCGCTTTCTTTACCTCAGCCCAGTCGATCGCGCCCTGCGCGTAGGATACATCGATACCCTTTGCGCCGACGTCGGTGTTACCGCCGAAATCGTCGTCGTCATCGCTGCCGCCGATATCGCCTGTCGTGGTGTCAGTCCCGCGGCGGTAGTCGATAAGGCGGCTGCTCTTTGAAACCGCGAACCGCGCGCTCTTTGACTTGAGATACTTCACCGTGCTTTCAAAAATGAAAACGCCGCTGTTGACAAGCTCCCCGCTGAGCGAGAATAAGCCCGCCTGAGTCACGCGTCCGTTTATCGTTATACCGAGGTAGCCGCGGCAATAAAGCCGCCCGTCCGAAGCGGTCTGCCATTCGCCCGTGACCTTTGTGACGGAATTTGCGGTAAGCGTCGTCTTGCCGTAATTAAGGAACATACCCGTTTTGTAGATGTTGACGCCGCCCGAAAAAGTCGCCTTTGCGCTGTGTCTGATGACAAATTCGCTCGAAATGTTGATGACAGAGCTCTTTGTCGCGGAAAATGTACCGTAGCATTCGATACCGCCGCTTTGCAGCAGGTTTATCTTGCCCGAAACGGTAAGGCTGCCTTTGGGCTCAACGACCATATTGCCGCGAACGTTAAGCTTTGAGCCGCCGTACACCAGCAGCTGCGCGCCGCCGCAGACGATAAGCCTGCTGCCCTCGGGCAGCGTAAAGCTCTTTTTAACCTTGACCTTGGAGTCTATGTAGTAATTTGTCCCCGCGGCAAGCTTCGTTTTTCCGTCCCATTTCGTGTAGGCGCTTATGTCCTCGGGCGTGTAGGTCGTGTCGGAAAGGTCAACGCCGCTTTCTGGAATGCTGTCGCCGCCGTCCTCGCCGTTACTGCCGTTGCTGCCGTTCCCGCCGTTGCTGCCGCCACCGTCGGAGATAACGGGTGTTTCTACCACGCCGTCGATAAGCGACGCCTCCGCAAAGGAGGAAGCCGCACTGCACACCGCGACCGTTACCGCCAGCAGGAGCGATACCGCTTTCTTAAAGATTTTCATGTTTTTCAACTCCGTTGTTTTTTTCTGTTTCTCCCGTGCCCGCAACGTCAATAACGCCGAGCGTCCCCATACATTTATTGTCGCATATTTTTCCCGATTTGTCAAATGTTTTCCGTATAAATTTAAAAGAAATTTTTTCCTGAAAGCGACAATGCCGCGCAAAAAGGCAAAAAAAATCCCCCGCGGTGTGCTGACGCGAGGGACGTTCCCCGTGCGAAAAAAGGAAGGAAAACGCACGGAAAACATGGGGAGGTATTATTTATGTTAACGGCATTGTCTGCCGCCTGTTCGGAGGACATCGGAGTATTCCGCTGCCCTGAATAAATAATACCTCATCAATTTGAATAAACAATAACAGAACTGTGAAAATGAAATGAAATCACGCTCCGCAGCCCGTCAGCCGCCTTATTTCCTCCTCATAATCGGGGATAATCTCCCCGTTTTCGATCACGATATCCGCCACGGTGTCGAGCGCGGCGGTGTTTATCCGCTCG
Source organism: Oscillospiraceae bacterium (assembly GCA_051893715.1). Taxonomy (GTDB): domain Bacteria; phylum Bacillota; class Clostridia; order Oscillospirales; family Ruminococcaceae; genus CAG-115. The sequence continues at coordinate 27,967 of JBJFHP010000202.1, read as the reverse complement.
AACACCGCCTCGGGCAGCTCGCCTGTGCTTCGGCAGAACTCCGCCGCATTCCCCGCGCAAAGCGCCGCAAGCACCGAAAGCTCCGTTTCGTCCAGCCGCTGCGCGAACTCGCGCCAGCCGTCGGGCAGCGCGGAAAAATCGCGCGAAAGCTCCGCGCAGGCGGCAACGCGCTCCGAAAAATCCTCCTCCGCTATCGCCTCGGAAATTTCCTCCGCGCGGACAACGGGTATCTCCTCTTCCTCCGCGACAATGAGCTTTTTCGCAAGCTCGTCCGACTGCTCGCGGATACCCGCAAGGCGGGTAACGTCAATAACGATTTTCAGCGGCTCTCGCGGCGTTTCGGGGGGAATATCCCCGTAAACGGCGCTCTTTTTCGGCTTGGCGCTCTTTGTTTCCTCGGGACGTATACCATTTTTCGCGCACCATTCCCTTACCGTCCGCGAAATTGTTCCCGAAAATTCATCGTCCGACACCGCCGCGATAAGCTTGTCGCGGTTGCGGAAGTCGTTCAGCGCCATTGTGATGTTCGGGGTCAGGCTGTGGCGGAAGCCTGTCGCGCGGCGAAGCTCCGCCTCGGTGCTCTTGAGGACATAGCCGATAAACCCGCGGCAGGGCGCAGGCTCAAGCCGCTCCAGAACAGGCTCCCCGCGCTTTACGCAGTAGCGCTCCAGCGCGTTTATCCTCACCGCGCGGAACTTTCCCATGCGGTCAAGATTTACATAAGCACCCGCGAACGGCGTCCAGGAGAAATCCTTTTTCAGCCTGCCGCAGAGTATCTCGAAAAGGGAAATGCCGCGCTCGTCAAAATATCCGTCCAGCGCCGTCAGCACCGCCGCCAGCGCGCCGTCCATGAGCTTTGCGCCGTCCTCCGTCATGAACCTGCTGCCGCGCAGGTTGTACGCGGAATACTCCATAAGCCGCTCCATGCAGCCCTCGTAATGCCCGTCGAACATTGCCGCCGCCTTTTCGTCGGCGACCCCGCCGCCCCATTTCAGGCAGGCGGAAATATCGGGGTACTGCTCCGAAATATCGTTGTAGGCGTAAAAATCCTTCAGCCAGCGCGGCATTGCCCCGTCAAGCCAGCCTGCCCACCCGCGCGCGTTTTCCCACAGCCCGAGCAGCCGCCCGAACGCGTCCGCGGGCGAAATGCACCCGATAACATTCAGCAGCTCATAGCAGTAAAGCTGAACATACGGCTTGTCGGTTTCCTGATACACCCCGCGGCGGACGTCCGTGCGCCATGTGAAATAGGTCCTCAGCTGCGCGTTGGACAGCGCGGCGTAGATCGGGCGCGGCGTTCCGCAGAACGCCCTCCTGCCGTAGTCGTCGGTGACGTCAGCCATAAAAAGCCCCTGCTTAACTATGCTTTCCTCGGCGCAGCGCTTGAGCATATACCCGTTGTAGAACACCTCGTTGAGCTTTCGCATTTCGGATATGCGCTCGTTCATCGCCGCGTCCTCGGGGCGCGCGTCGGCGTGCTCGGACGGCAGCTCGGCAGGGTAGGCGAGCTCGTCGGCGGTCAGCTCCCGCTGCGTGACGGGCTTGCCCGTGGCATAGCTGATGTTCACGCGGTCGCGGCGGGGCGGTATCTTCTCGGGGCGCGGAATGCTCTGCGCCGTTCTTTTCGCGTCGTCGACAACGGCGGCTATCTTGCGGCGTATATCCTCGGTTGTACTGTCGGGTACGGGGGGAATGTCCACAACTGGCGCGGGGGGAATTTTCTCAACAGGAATGGGGGGAATGTCCTCAAATGGCACGGGAGGAATTTTCTCAACAGGAATGGGGGGAATATCCACAACGGGCACAGGGGGAATGTCCCGAACGGGCGCAGCCTTTTTGTCAAGCATTCGGCGGATCTCGTCCTTTATCTCGTTAAGACTTTTACCGCCCGTTTCGATGAATTTTGCGAATTTTTCCGCCAATGCGCTCCCTCCTTTACACCATTACAACTATACAACTATACAACTATACAACTATACAACTTTACAATTTAACGCTAATGACAAAGCCGCACATTCCCTGCGCGGCGCTGCCGTTTATTCCTCGTCAAACGCGATCATTTCCTCCCACCCGTCGGGGAAACCGATATCGGACAGCCGCGCTGTTCCCGCGTTTTTTCGGATAAGCCTTGTTAACGGCTTTACGACCCGCTCGTTCCAGTGCTTGTGGTCATGATACATCTGCTTCATTACGATAAGATAACCGAACACATTCGGCGAAAGCTCAACCTCGAACCCGCGCGGCGTCCTCGGCTCGACCGGGAATGTCACGCCGTAAAGCCTGTTGTAATGCGCGCAGTAGTTGCGAAGCTCGTTAAGGCAGAATATCCAGTTGTCCATTTCGGAGTAGGTGCAGCCGTAATATTCCTCCGCGATCTCCTTTTTGTCGGCGGTGTGCATATCCTTGTAAAAGAACGCGAGCGTACCGAAGCTGAAAAGCTCCATCACCACCCACAGCGGGAAGCAGCCGTTGTATTTCGTGTTGTAATGCTTGACGAACTCCATGTTGCTGTTGGACTCAATGAGGTGCTTTACGCGGGACATAAAGCTGTTGTGAATATGCCTGTGCCCGAAGGTGGACGGGTTGAGATACCCCAGCGCGCCGTATTTCAGCGCGTGGTAATTCGACACGGAAGCCCTCAGCGCTATCTCTATCTCCTCCAGCGCCGCGATAAGAATGCTCCGCAGCTTTCTGTCCATTTCATAAATACCGAGGATCTTGTCGAACGACGTGCCCTCCTCATAATGCTTCTTGTCAACGCGGAACGGCTCGAAATAGTTCGACAGTCGGAAATAGTTGATGTATTTCAGCGTGTCGAGCGCTCTCTGCTCGTCCTCGATGATACAGCCGCGTTCTTTCAGCTTTTCAAGCTGCTGTTCCAGCGTAGCGGGAATTTTCTCTGCCATAAGCCCTCCGTCCGAGTGTCAGCAAATCAGTCCATCCAGAAAACCTCGCGCTCGTGCTTGCTTTCGCGGGTCATGAGTGCGGATATCGACTTCTTGGGGTCGCTCCCCTCGTAGCATATCTTGACTATCTGCTCGATTATCGGCGTGTCGATGCCGTGCTTTTTCGCGAGGTCAAACGCGATTATGCTGTTGGTGTAGCCTTCTACCGTGCCTACCTGCGCGACTGCCTCCGCCGCAGGCACGCCCTCGCCGATAAGCTTTCCCGCGCGGTAATTGCGAGAGTGGAGCGAGGTGCAGGTGACGATAAGGTCGCCCAGTCCCGCCATGCCCGTGAAGGTTTTCCAGTTCGCCCCGAGCGCAACGCCAAGGCGGGTTATCTCCGTCATGCCCCTTGTCATCAGCGCCGCGACAGCGTTGTCCCCAAGACCCATTCCGCGCGCAATGCCGCAGCCGAGCGCAATAGGGTTCTTCAGCACGCCGCCGAGCTCGCAGCCCGTTATGTCGTCGTTAATATATATGCGGTAGCATTCGTTCGCAAGCGTATGCTGGAGATACTTCGCCGTTTCGGGCTCGTACCCCGCGCATACCTCCGTCGTCGGAACAAACCGCGCTATCTCCTCCGCATGGCAGGGTCCCGTTATCACCGCAATGGGATTTTCGGGCAGCTCCTGACGGATTACCTCGGACAGGCGAAGCCCCGTCGGCTGTTCAAGCCCCTTGCTCGCGTTGACGATAACGGTGGAGCGGTCGATATAGGGCTTCACCGCGCGGACAGCCTCGCGGTAAAACGGCGAGGGTATGCATATTACAACTATATCCGCGCCCGAAACGCAGCGCGGGTCGGTGGTAACGCCGAGATTATCGGGGAGCTTAACACCCTTCAAAAGGCGCTTGTGCTCCCTGTCCCTGCGGAGCTGCTCCGCCTCCTCCTCGAATTTCGTCCATGTCACAACGTCATGTCCGTAGGTGCTGTATAATACGCCGAGCGCGGTGCCGTAGCCGCAGCCGAGAATTGTGATCTTTGCCATGATATCCTGCTCCTTAGGTTGATTTTTCGCCAAGCTTCTTTTCCGTGTGAGTGAGAAGTCGGTGTATGTTTCCTCTGTGCATAAAAATGACCAGTCCGCCCATGAACGCGGCGATAAAGAAGTTTATGAGCCACGCGGGGTCATTGTCCGCAAAACGGCTCAGAAACAGCGTTGAAATGCAGAAAAGCGCGGAGGAAATGCAGCTCCCGAGCGAAACATAGCGCGTTATCGCAACAATAGTGATAAACACCGCCATGAGGATAAGCCCCGTCCGCCAGTCCAGCACGAATATTGCCGAAACCGCGGAGAGAACGCCCTTTCCTCCCTTAAATCCGTAATATATCGGGAATATATGACCCACAATGCACATCAGCCCCGAAATGTATTCCGCCCACGTCATGCCGGACGCGGGGTCGCCCGTATTTATCCCCGCGAGAAGATAAAACGCAAGCCGTACCAGAAGCACCGACGCGACAGCCTTTGCAACGTCGCCGAGCAGCACAATGCCCGCCGCCGCCTTGCCCTGCGTGCGGAGCGTATTTGTAAGCCCCGCGTTGCCGCTGCCCATGGTTCGGATATCCTTGCCCGTGTGTATTTTCGTAACGATTATCGATGTATTTATGCCGCCCAGAAAATAGGGGAGGGCGAGCATTATTATAAAGCATAGCCACATCATTGTGCGTTGTTGTCCTTTCTGTCGGCGTCGGGCAGGTCGTTCATCAGCCTGCCGTTTATATATACTTTAATGTCGGGAGCCTCCGCGCGGAGCGCTGCGAGCAGCATTGCGCCGTTTTCGTTCGGCATTACCTGCATGAGCACCGTCCGCCCGTCTGTAAGCTTTAGGAAAATATTCTCCCCGTGAGAGCTTTTCGGCTCCGCGGACACTATTTCGTCATATCGGAGAACAATTATCCTCCTGAATGAATAGAACAGCATAAAGCCGTCCCTGTAAAAGCGGCGCGCGCCCAGCCGCTGCGCGGTATCATAGCCCGAAACGATTATCTCTCGGTCGTTTTCGGGCATTTTCTCCATATCCCTGCGGAATTTCCGCGGAGCGATTAAAAATACGTCAATGACCGCCCACAGAAATACTCCGACAAGAAACGCCGAAACGATGATACCCGCAAGCCTTGTATTATCACGGGAAAATATCCCCGTCAGGAAAAACGCGCCTATACATATCGCCGTAACTACCGCGTAACGTATCGGTATGGAGATATGCGCCCTGTAAAAATCACGGAGGATACGGGTCATCATTCGCCCCTCTCGCGCACGGTCAGCTTTATCGGGGTCTTGTCAAGCCCGAATGTGTCGCGTATCTGATTTTCGATATAGCGCTGATAGGAATAGTGGAAAAGCTCCTTGCTGTTGCAGAACACGACGAAATTCGGGGGATTTGTCCCCGCCTGCGTCATGTAGTACAGCTTCAGGCGCTTGCCCTTGTCGGACGGCGGCTGTACGCGCGACGTCGCATAGCTCAGCATATCGTTGAGCACGCCCGTGGATATCCTCATGCCGTGCTGCCCGTGGACAAGCTTTATCAGCTCGAACAGCTTGTCTATGCGCTGCCCCGTTTTCGCGGAAATAAACACAAACGGCGCGTAGGACATGAACGAGAAATCCACCTCCAGCTTTTTTGTGAACTCCTGCATGGTCCTGTCGGTCTTGTCCTCTACCGCGTCCCATTTGTTGACCGCGATAACGCACGCCTTGCCCTTGTCATGGGCGTAGCCCGCGACCTTGCTGTCCTGCTCGGTAAAGCCGACCGTCGCGTCGATAACGATAACGCAGACGTCCGCCCTGTCCACCGCCATAAGCGCGCGCAGCACGCTGAAATGCTCGATATTCTCGGTGACCTTCGCCTTGCGGCGCATTCCCGCCGTGTCTATGAAAACATACTTGTCCTCGCCGCGCGTTACCTCGCTGTCGATAGCGTCGCGCGTTGTTCCCGCGATATCGGAAACGATAGAGCGCTCCTCGCCCGCAATGAAGTTGATGAGGGAGGATTTGCCGACATTCGGCTTGCCGATAACTGCTACCTTTATCGCGTCCTCGTCGTAGGGGTCGGGCTCCTCGGGGGGAAGGTTTTCAAACACCGCCTCGAGAAGATCGCCCGTGCCGTGCCCGTGGACGGAGGAAACCGCTATCGGATCGCCCAGACCGAGGTTGTAGAACTCGTAGATCTCGGGCGGCGGCTCGCCTATGCCGTCTACCTTGTTTACCGCAAGGACAACGGGCTTGCCGCTCTTCATGAGCATTGACGCAACGTCCGCGTCGTTCGCGGTAACGCCGGTCGTGATGTCGGTGACAAAAATTATCGCGTCGGCGCGCTCGATGGCAAGCAGCGCCTGCTCGCGCATCTGCGCAAGGATAACGTCGTCCGTTTTAGGCTCGATTCCTCCCGTGTCGATAAGCATGAACTCACGCCCCAGCCACTCGCAGCGGCTGTATATCCTGTCGCGTGTAACGCCGGGCTTGTCGTCCACAATGGACAGACGCTTCCCGACAAGTTTATTGAAAAGCGTGGACTTTCCGACATTCGGTCTGCCCACTATCGCAACTACCTGCATTGTTTACCTGCCTTTCTCTGCCTGAACATAAATACTCAATTATAGTATATCACAGCCGCCGTATTTTTTCAAGGTTTTATTGAAAAAAGCCGTATTGACAACCGGCTGTAATTATGTTATGATAATTTCTGACAAATGACCCCAAACGAAAGGAAATGCAAAATGGATATAATTATCAGACGGGCAGAGGAAAAGGACGCCGAAAAGGTGCTCGCGCTGCTAAGTCAGGTGCTTGAGCTGCACGCGGGGCTGCGCCCCGATATTTTTATTTCGGGCAGCACCAAATATACCGCCGCGGAGCTTACGGAAATTTTTGCGGACGACAGCCGCCCCGTATTCGTCGCGGAGGACGGCGGGGAAGTGGTGGGCTATGCGTTCTGCGTTATAAAGCGCCAGCCGTTCACCACAAATATGAAAGACTTCACAACGCTCTACATAGACGATCTCTGCGTCGACGAAAACTGCCGCGGAAAGCACGTCGGAACGCTGCTTTTCGACTATGTGATGAGGTTTGCAAAGGCGCAGGGCTGCTACGACGTCACCCTAAACGTGTGGGAGGGCAACGACAGCGCGCGGGCGTTTTATGAGAAAATGGGTATGTTCGTTAAGGAAACGCAGATGGAGATACTCGTTAAGTGAAAAGACAAAGGTGCCGCGCGGTTGCACGGCACCCTCTTTTTATTTATTCACCCTGTGAATTATCCATTACCGACATGGGGTCTATCCACTTGCCGCCCTGCTTTATTCCGAGGTGGAGGTGCGGCTTCTGAACTATCTCACACTGGCAGGTGTCGGAGGTCTTTCCGATAAGCTCGCCCTGCTTTACCTGCTGACCCGCCTTGACGTTCAGCTCCTTCGCAAGCCCGCAGTAATGCACCTCCAGCCCGTTCGACTGGTCAACGATAACGCATACGCCCCACAAGGGATCGTTCTTTATTTCCTTGACTACCCCCTCGGAAGCCGACTTCACGTCCGTCCCGAGCTCGCAGAGAATGTCGCAGCCGTCGTGAGTTTTCCACACGCCGAGAGTTTCCGACTTGACAAGCTCGCCGTTGCTGAACGGGTGGGAAACCTCGCCGTCAACAGGCATTATATTGCCTATTTCGGCGGATATCGGCTTGTTTGCCTCCTCCGCTTCTCCCGCCTCCTCTATCTCCGCGTCCTCGGTTTCTGCGGGAGCGTTCACCGCCGCCGCGTCCTCCGTTTCAAAGGGAACGCCCGCCGCGCTGTTGTTTACCTCCTCCGCAGCGTCGGCGCTTGTTTCCGGGGTGAATACCCATGTGCTTGTGGAGCTTGTCTGCGTGCTTGTCGGGATAAGCCGCTGCATGGCGCTGTTGTAGGCGGTTATCATAGCCGCGCCGACAGCGCATATCCCTATCGCGGACGCGATAGCAAGCCCCTTTCCGCTGATGTTTTTGTGTGACCTGTTATTTTTCATAGTCTGTTTTCCTTTCGGTATTGTTGTATGGACGCCCTTTTTCGGGTTTGCTGATATTTTTGCCTGATTATTGGGTTTTATTCATACAAAATATTCCTGAAAGGAAATCAGGAGTTAGGAGTGAGGAGTGAGGAGCGGGGACAGTCAATTCGCTGTCCCCCAAATTTTCTCACAACAACAATTTTCGGGCGCAGACAAACTCCTGCCTGCGCCCGTTATTTATGTTATTTATTCATTTTGCGCCGAAATAAGCTTCTCAAAATCTGCCGACGGCATAGGCTTGAAATAGTAATACCCCTGTATCATATCGCAGCCCAGCCCGCGCAGGAACTCTACCTGCTCCACTGTTTCAACGCCCTCGGATACCGTTTCGAGGTTAAGGCTCTTCGCCAGCGTTACCACGGACGAGATGACCTTCTTGTTCTTGTCGCTCAGCTTGTTGCGCAGGAAAAATCCTCCGTCTATTTTCAGCGTGTCAAACGGTAGCAGTGTTATCAGGTTGAGCGAGGAATAGCCCGAGCCGAAATCGTCGACGGAAATGCGGAAGCCGGTCGACTTGAGCTGCGTCATGATCTCGACAAGCTTGTTTATGTTCTCGGTAAGCAGGCTCTCGGTTATTTCGAGGTCAATTTTCTCATGCGGAACGCCAAGGCTGTCCACCAGCGCGTTGAGCTTGTCCGAGAACGAGTCGTCCTTTAAATGATGACGGCTGACATTCAGCGATATAAGCGGAACATCTATCCCGTTCCTTGTCCAGCGCTTAATGTCCGCGATAGCCTGACGGTATATCGCGAAATCCATGTCCGCGATAAAGCCGTTCTCCTCGAATATCGGAACAAAGCGCCCCGGGGAGATTATCTCGCCGCCGGGACGTATCCAGCGCACCAGCGCCTCCGCGCCGACTATCCTGCCCGTGTCTATGCTGACCTTGGGCTGATAATATACCTTGAACTCGTTGTTGTCGAGCGCTTCGGTCATGTGCTCCTCGATATAACGGCGCTCGCGCAGGTCGCTGCGCAGCCTGCTGTCATATTCGGCGATAAGGTTCTCGTGGGTGTAGGTCATGTTCTTGACCGTTTTCTGCGCTGTTATCGCGCGGTCAAGCGAAGCCATTATTCCGAGAGGCTCCTCGCTCATGCTGCATACTCCCACGACAAGATATATCTGCGTTTCGCAGCGCTCGTACACCTGCTTCTGAATGCTCGCGAGCAGCTGATTGAGCCTAACTTTAAGATCCTCGCTGCTGTGGTTTTTGTACAGCGCGACAAATCTCGAGCCCTCCGAGCGGCAGACAAGCTCGCCCGCGCCCGCAGAGCGCTGGAGAATATCCGCGACCGCAATAAGCACGGAGTTTCCGAACTCGTAGCCCTTGTCCTCGTTTATGCTGCGGAAGCCCGCAATGTTGATAACAAGGACAAAATACCCGTCCGAGCCGCCCGCCGTGAGCCGCATTGCCTCCGCCGCAAACGCGTCGATAGTCATAACGCCCGTAAGCGTGTCGGCGTTCTGTATCCGCCCGAGACAGTCGTTGATGTCGGTCATGCTGATGACATAGCGCGTGTCGGTGCTGATGTCGTTGTTGACAGAAGCGGTTATATCGAGCCAGCGGCGCTCTCGCTCGTCATAAAACGCGGCGGAAGCGAGGGGCTTGCCGTCGGTGAGATTTCTTACGGGGCATTCGCAGCACGGCTCGCTGAGACCCCATATGGCTTTATAGCATACATCACCGTGCTTTATGCCGTAATGCGCCGCGGCGTTTTCGCCCACATAGTCTATCTCGTATGTTCCCGGGACGATCGAATAGCCCTCAAGGCGGTGGTCGTTCTTGATGATATTTTCAAATACGTTTCGATATCTTGTGTCCTCCTCGCGGAACTTCGTCAGGTAAAGCTCCTGAAGCGCGTGCTTCAGAAGGGTCAGCATTCTTTCGTCCGTCGCCTGAAGCGTTATCCTGCTTTCCGCGGCAAAAACAAAATACAGTATGACCTTTCCGTCTATCGAAACGCAGCGGCACTCGGCGCTCTGCGCGCCGTTTTTCAGCCGAAGCCCGCCAACGCTTCCGTTGCTTTTCAGCGCGTCCAGCCATATCTTATCGTCCGTGCCGAAGCCTGCGGCAAGCTCGCCGCAGGTGCAGAGCTGCTCAACATCGGGGCAGCCGCTGTCCTCCCGACCGGAATTATTATATGTCACATGGCGGCAGAAGCCGTTGTCCTCAAGGCTGTATACAATGACCGAGGAAACGCCGATATACTGCGCGGCGCTGCGCATTGCCGCCGAAATAAGGCTCACGCGGTCGTCTATGCTGCTGTTTTCGGACAGTGCGCGGAAAACAAGCTCGTAGACCTGTCCCGACCCGCAGAGCGCCTCTGTGTCAACGCTGCCTTCCCTTGACGCGTCGCCGATGTTATACAGAAGCATTGACCCCGAATAATGCAGGTATCCGTTTCCGCCCTTTTTCTCCGCCGCGCGCAGCGCTGCCGCCGCCTCGGAATACGCCGTTTCGTATTTCTTTCCGGATTTGAACACGGATATTCCCACGCTGATCGTTTCCCGACCGCCGCCGAACGGATAGTCGGAAACCATGAACACCAATCTTGCCGCAACAGAATCAAGCTCGTTTAAGCTTCTGTATCTCACAAAAAAGACAAATTCGCCGTCGCCGCAGCGCGCCGCCATGCTGTCCTGCTCGCAGGCGCTGAGATTTGCGATGATCTTTCCGATCGCTTTCTGAAGCGTGTCGGCATACTCTTCTCCCGACTTTTTCACGATATTGTCGAAGCCGTCAATGCGTATATCAAAAAGCGCGGCGCTTTTGTACTGATTCTGCCCGCTCCTCTTTTCGGTGAGAAGCTCCATGAACGACTGCATATTGTACAGCCCCGTCAGCCTGTCGCGCCGTGTGTCCGTTTCTTCGCCTATGCCGCCCTTTTCCTCGGTGACGTCAAGCGTTCTGCCGACAACCTTTATGGGCTTTCCGCTGTCGTCGTAAACCGTCTTTCCCTCATATCTGAACCATACGAGGTCGCAGTTGTCGTTTACGCAGCGCACATCGCAGCCGACCTCCCTGTCGCCGCGCTCCATTGCGTCGCAGAAGCGGTTAAACACGGGAAGATCCTCCGCGTAAACGCTGCCCCAGCTTAAAATTGTATCGCGGAAATGCACGATCGGGTCAAGGACGTTTTCATACCGCCCGCCCAGCTTTTTGTACTGATAGCAGATGTCCTCCGCGATATCGTACTCCCAAAGCCCGAAATTGGTGTATTCCGACGAAATGGTAACCCTCAGCTGCTCCGCCCGAAGGCGGATCTTCAGCTTGTTTATCTCCTGTTCGGCGTCCTTCAGCTTTGCGCGCAGCTCTTCCGTTTCGACAGCATTATTCGCAATATCAGGCATCAGGCTCACCCCTTAAAATTCAAATAATTCCGCCCAGAAACTCCGCAGCGCTGTCCAGCGCCTCCGCAAGCTTTTCCGGCAACAGCATTCTGTGCCCCGTGCCGCTTATCATTTTTGACGGGATATCGTTCAGCCGCAGGAACTCCTCCGTATCCGCGCGGGACACCAGCTCGTCGTTCTCCGCGTAAATAACGGTCAGCTTATCCCCGCTCCATGCGGGACAGCTCCTCACGCAGGAATGCGCGGAAAGCTCCTCGTAAAGCCGATAGGGAACATGAAATTCCTCCGCCATTCTCAGCGTAAAGTACCCGTCCGAGCGCGCCTTTTCCGCCGACGCGGACGGGTCGGAAAGCCGCGCGGCGTTTATCAGAGAATTTGCCATCTCTACCGCGGGCACGCGGAGCACAACGCGCCTGTATGCCGCGCTGTCCTGTTCAATGCGCAGCAGCGCGATATACCCGCCGAAGCTTGTCGAAAACACCCCGATATTATCGGAAATATTCTCGCGGACAAACCTCTCGGCAGCCCGCAGATCGGAAATGCACCCGTCCACCGACAGCCGCGAAAAATCGCGCCCGCGCTCGCCGTGCGCCTCCCAGTCGGGCGCGGCAACGTCTATCCCCAGCGGACAGAGCCGCTGTGCAAGCAGCTCTATCGCAAGGCTCTCCTTGCTGCCGCCGAAGCCGTGGAGGGCTAGGACCGCCCCCCGCGCGCCGTCGGACGCAAAATGCTTTATCGGGATATCCCCGTGTTTTATGTATCGTATCTCCATGCGGAATTTACTGCGCCGCGGGAACTGCGCCCGAAAAGTCTATATTCGGTTTGCGGTTCTCCTGCCCGGCGGACTGCCTTTCCCGCTCGGCTTTCTCGCGTTCTTCCTTTGCCTTAAGGTCAAGGTCGGTATTCCAGAGCTCCTCGAACGCCTTTATGGTCATCGGCTTTGCGAAATAATAGCCCTGCACCATCGCGCAGTCTATCTCGGTGAGGAAGTTCACCTGATCCTCGGTTTCAACGCCCTCGGAAATAACCTCCATGTTGAGGTTCTTCGCAAGGTCAACGACTGTGGAAATGACCGCTCTGCCTTTTTGAGAATTGACCGTTCCGTTGAAAAATTCGCGGTCGATCTTTACAACGTCCGCAGGGATATCCTTGAGCATATTGAGCGAGGAATAGCCCGAGCCGAAGTCGTCTATCGAAAGCTTGAAGCCAATTTCGTGCAGCTTCTTCATTACCTTGAGCAGCAGGTCGGCGTTCTCGGTGAAAACGCTCTCCGTCAGCTCAAGCTCGATATACTCATAGGGTATCTCATATTTGTCCACTATCTCGCGCAGGCGCCAGATGTAGTCGTCATAGTTGAGGTGCAGGCGCGACTGGTTGACCGATATAACAACGGGCGTTTTCCCGTCGTCTATCCAGCGGCGCATGGTCTTGCAGACCTCCTCGAGAATGAAGAAGTCAAGCTCGACAACAAAGCCGTTCTTTTCGCTCAGCGGTATGAAATCGTTCGGGAAAACAAAGCCGAAGTCCTTGCTGTTCCAGCGGATAAGCGCCTCCGCGCCCTCGATATGGCGGGATTTCAGCCCGTATTTCGGCTGCAGGTAGCACTGGAACTCGTGCTCCGCGAGCGCGGTGGGCATAACGTTTTCGTAGTCCTTTTCGCGCAGCACCTTGTCGCGTATCTTTCCGTCATAGAAAGCGATAGCATGGCTGTGCAGACCCTTTATCGTCTTTTTCGCGATGGTGCAGCGGTCAAGCGCGGCGTTCATGTCAACAGAGCCGTTCTTTTCGACGCACTGCCCAAGACGGCATATTCCCGCGCTGAAAACAACGGGGTATTTCACGAACAGCGCATTTCGGCGGTCAAATTCGTCGAATATGTTCTGAACCGTCGTCGTAAGCTCGTTATCGGAGGCGTTATGTATCGTGAGCGCAAAATTGTCGTCGGAAATGCGGGCGTATATCTCGTCGTCCGCAAGGTGATCCCCGATCGTCTTATACAGCCGCTCCAGCATACGGTTGCCCTCCTCATAGCCGAGGCGGTCGTTTATGTACTTGAACTTGTCGATATCAAACAGGACAACAGCCCACTTTTCGGGCGTGGTCTTTCTGACCGCACGCTGCGAATCGTCAAGGAACCTGCGCTTCGACCTGCCGCCCGTAAGGCTGTCGGTGTCGCCTGTGCGCCTGCCCCTGATGTACATGGTGAGAATAAGCGCCGCGATAACCAGCACCAGCACTGCCGCGACCGTTATGAACAGCCATAAATACTTATCAAGGAACTGCCCCGCGGAATTTGTTTCGCTGATGTAGTACACCATGCTCTCATAGGACAATGTCATCATCTCGGTGGAGCCGACAAGAGCCATGGATTTTTCAAACAACCCGAACAGATCGGTATTGTCCGCCTTGACCGCAATGCGCTCGCAGTGGTAGTCGTTGAGCACGTCGAGCAGCGTAAAGCTCTCGTATTCGTTGTTCATAAGATATACGAGCTCGTATGCGCCCGCGCATACGACGTCCGCCTGACCGCTGTTTAATGCCTCCATACACTTCCTTACGTTATCATAGGGGAGTATGGTAGAACCGGGGTAGAGCAGCTTTACATACTGCGTGATGTCGTCGCCGTAGAACGGAACGGCTATCTTTAGAGTGCCGATGAGCGCAGTGCCGCGCTTTCCCGCGATCGCCATGGGTGACTTGATGAGCGGGCGCGTAACGCTGCAGTCGGTATAAGCCTCCATGCTCGTCAGGTTAACGCCGCCGTATATCGCGTCAGCCTCTCCCGAGGTGAGCTTTTCCATGCACTCCGTGAGATTTGCGCATTCCACAAGGTTTATCTTTACCCCCGCGGCGCGCTCCAGTTTTCCTATCATGTTTTCGCTGAGCCCCGACAGGCTGCCTATCCTTGAAGGATCGTCCACAACTGCTGACGAGGTGTTGTAGGCAATGTCGATAACGGGGTTCTTTGATACATATTCCTTTTCGCTGTCGGTGAGAGCCATTTTCTGCACACCGAAGCCCGAAAGGTTCTTTTCATATGCTTCCGACAGGAATGTCGGGTCGCTCACCGAAATATTCGCGATAGCGGAATTTATTTCGGTGGCAAGCAGCGGGTCCTCTCCCGACACCGCAATATAGCTGCACTCGTCCGAGAACATATATACGATCTTCTCGTTCTCTCCCGCGCGGAAGCAGTCCTTTACCACCGCGTCGACCTTTCCGCCGACAAGATCCGCCCTCATCTGGCTTTCGGTGTTGTAAAGCACGAACGCCGCGCCCTCAATGTTGCTGAGGACGAACCTTCCGTCTTTGAAATAACGCTCCGCGTCCTCCGCGAGATAGCCTATCTTCGCGTGCCTGAGCGCCTGAACGTCGGCGTAGGAAATATCGCTGCCGCTGCCGTTTTCATATACATATATAGCGTAATATTTCGTCATGAGCGGAAGCTCGGTCTTTACGGGCAGTGAAGCGTCCTCGCCCGCCGCAAGCGCGGTGTACAGCTCGGCTTCGCTCTTGGTGACGCAGGGGATAACGTCTATTTTCCTGTCGAGAAGCATTTCAAACAGCTCCTCGGGGGTACCGTCCACATAGACATAGCTGTGCCCTGTGATCCTCTTTATATTTTCGAAATAATCATACGCCAGCCCGTAATGGGACGTCCCGTTTTTAGACACGCCAAACGACGGATTTGCGCCGACGTAGACGATATCGCCCGACGCGCGCGCCGCGAGCGGTATCCCCGCGGCAAACACAGCGGCGGCGGCAAGGATACACAGCAGGGCGTTTATATATTTTCCGATATTTCCGATGAAACTCAACACGATTCACCTCATAAATTCTTACATATTTATATAATAAGTATTGACATTCATTTCATTTATAACTTTGCTTATAAAACTTATATATTATTATTATATCATGTTACACAACTGTTTTCAAGACATTTCAGTCATTTTTTGCATATATGCAATAAGAAGCACACAACGATTTGTTAAGTATGCACAAAAATATTGACAAATTACGACTTATATGCTATAATAACCACATAATGTCCGCCCGTTGTTTGCTGCGTCGGCGCAAAAACACCGGTATCCCGCGCGATTTTCAGCACACGCGGGACAGCGGCATATATTTTTATTAAGGAGCTTTTCTGTATGAATTGGTTTGAAAACGCGGTATTTTATCACATTTATCCCATCGGATATTTCGGCTGTCCGAGGGTCAACGACCAGAGCGCCGAGCCCTCCCATGTTATCCTGAAGCTTATCGACGATATCCCCCATATAAAGTCGCTCGGCTGCAATGCGATATATTTCGGGCCCGTATTCGAGAGCGTTGCGCACGGCTACGACACCATTGACTACACAAAAATAGACCGCCGCCTCGGAACGAACGAGGACTTCGCAAAAGTATGTCAAGCGCTGCACGACAACGGTCTGCGCGTTGTTCTCGACGGAGTTTTCAATCATGTCGGGCGCGATTTCGGCGCGTTCAGAGATGTGCGCGAGCACAGGCTCGGCTCTGCGAAAAAGGACTGGTTCCATGTCCGCGAGGGCAACTCCTGCTACAACGACGGCTTTTATTACGAGGGCTGGGAGGGTCACTACGAGCTCGTTAAGCTCAACCTTTACAACCCCGAGGTCAAGCAGTATCTCAAGGACGTTATCACCGGCTGGAAAAAGGAATTTGGTATCGACGGGCTGCGCCTTGACGTGGCGTACTGCCTCGACCTCAATTTCCTCAAGGAGCTCCACGGCCACTGCAAGTGGCTCGCGGAGGACTTCTTCCTCCTCGGAGAAACGCTGCACGGCGACTACAACAAGTGGATGAACCCCGAAATGCTGGACAGCGTGACCAATTACGAATGCTACAAGGGGCTTTTCTCCAGCTTCAACGACATGAATATGTTCGAGATAGCGCACTCCATAAACCGTCAGTTCGGAAGCGAGAACTGGTGCCTTTACAGGGGAAAGCACCTCTACACCTTTGTCGACAACCACGACGTCACAAGAATTGCCACCATACTGAAAACAAAGGAGCACCTGCCGCTCATTTACACGCTGCTGTTCATGATGCCGGGTATTCCCGCCGTTTATTACGGAAGTGAATTTGGCATAGAGGGCGACAAGCGCGGCGGCGGCGACGACGCGCTCCGCCCCGAATTTAAGCCTGACGAGATGAAGGCGGCGGGGCTGTGCGACCTCACTGCGCACATAAACGCGCTCGCCGAAATACAGAAAAATCACCCCGCGGCGGCATGGGGCGACTACAAGCAGGTTCAGCTCACCAACCGCCAGTACGCGTTCTCGCGCAGCACGGGCGAGGAAACGCTGCTGACCGTCATCAACGCCGACGCCGCGCCCTTTACCTTTAACCTCAACATGGGCGGCGCAAAGGAAAATCTCCTCACGGGAGAGAGCATGGAGCTCGGCGGGCTGACGCTGCCCGCGTTCACGAGCGCGGTGTTTAAGCTGTGAAGCCGAAGCTTACCCTCGCGCTGATATCCGTCGTCAGCGCGATACTGCCGCTTGTGCTCGGGTTCGCCACGCTGGTGATGATTATAGATCTGTCGGGCTGGGGATTACTGCTCTCATTTTTGCCTGTCATTTTGCAGGCTGCCGCGTTTTTCTTTGTTGAGCGGCGCATTATTGCGAAGCATGACGTGGGGCGGCTGAAGTTCTGGTGCTTTTCCGCCATACCCGGCGCGGTGACGAGCGTGCTGGCGCTTGCGGCGGTATTTATCCTTGACGGCATGGGAGCATTCAGCGGTTTTTTCGGCGGACTGGCGGAATTTCTCTCGGCGTTATTCGACATCGGATATGCCGTGGCGTTCATGGCGGTGTTCGGAATAATGCAGGCGTTTGTTAAGAAATAACAAGGAGAATGTGCTATGAACGAGCATATTGAAGTGTGGCTGTGGATACTGCTTGTCATGCAGCCCTACAATCCGAAAAGCAAGCGCATACTCGACCGCTGCGACGGAGATGTTGTCCGCGCCGCGCAATATATCCGCGACGGCTGCCCCATTCTTTCCGAGGCGGAGCAGAAGCGCGCCCAAAGGGTGCGCAGCGGCGACGTAAGGAAGGTGCTGGAGGTCTGCGCCAAAAACGATATCCGCATAGTCACCCTAGAGGACGAGGAATATCCCCTCCGCTTAAAGGTCATTTACAACCCGCCGATACTGCTTTTCGTCAAGGGAAGTATTGAATGGCTGGACGACGAGGTGTCGATCTCCGTCGTAGGAACGCGCCGCCCCGACAATTACAGCGTTCAGGTGGGAAACAGGCTGTGCTCCGACCTCACGAAAATAGGAACGGTCATCGTGAGCGGGCTTGCCGTCGGGCTGGACACCGTTGCGCACCGCGCCTGCATAAACAGCGGCGGGCGGACGATAGGCGTCCTTGCCTGCGGTATGCTGGTGGATTACCCCAAGGAAAGCGCCGCGCTCAAAGAGGACATACTGAAAACGGGCGGCGCGCTGGTGAGCGAGCTTCTCCCGTTCACGGGAACATTCGGCTCGTATTTCAAGCACAGAAACAGGATAATCGCGGGGCTCGGAATGGGAACGCTTATTCTCGAAGCGTCCTCGAAAAGCGGCTGCCTGCTGACCGCCGAGCACACGATAGAGCAGGGGCGCGATCTGTTCTGCGTGCCGCCGCACGACATTCTGTCGTCAAGGTACGCGGGGGTAATGCCGCTGCTGCGCGACGGCGCAGTGCCTGTTTTCAGCTATATCGACATTGTTAACGCAAATCTTTACAGCTACCTCAGAAAAAGCTCCTACATTGACATCATGTCGTACAAGGCGGCAGAGCCTAAGCCCGAAAAGGCAAAGGGAACAAAACCAAAGCCCGGGCAGCCGCCTGCTCCCGAAAAGGAAGAGGAGCGGACCGCCGCCCCCGACGAGAGCGTGCTTTCGGAGCTTTCGCCGCAGCAGGCGGAAATAGTGCGTATAATTGCGCAGGGAGCGATAGATATCGATACGCTCATCATGAAAACGGGAATGTCGTTTGTCGACGCAAATTCCGACCTTATCGAGCTGGAAATAAGCGGGCTTGTCGAACGCGGAATGGACGGATTTTATAAGTATTCGGGCAAATAAATTAACGGCGCGCCGCGGACTGTCGATAAAGGCACATCTGCGTCTGTCAACGCATTATCCGCTGCGCGGAAAACGCTGCCCCACGACAGGCACAAAGCCTAGTCGTGGGGCGGGTTCCTAGCATCTGCACCTTTCTCGCCAGCCCGGGAAAGGTGCTTTTTCGACAAACTGAACGGCGCGCAATTTTTTCACTGCGCGCCGCTATTGTTTATTCCGAAAGGAATGCTTCAAGCAGCTTATTCGCGATCTTACTCCTGCCAAGCAGCTCCCGCGCCTTTTCCGCGCCGAACCACCCCGCGCTGTCCACCTCGCCCGAGAGCGCATAGTCGCCGTGCTCCACCGTAACGACAAAGCCGAGCATAAGGTTGTCGCCCTTTTCGTGGTACCAGCCGGAAATATACCGCACCGACTTCGCCGAAAGCCCCGTTTCCTCCGCGACCTCGCGCGCGGCGGCTTCCTCGGCGGTCTCCCCGCGCTTGATGTAACCCGCAACGCAGACGTGATTTTCCGAAACATACCCCTGCTTTATGAGCAGGAACTCTCCCGCGCCGTCGGTGACAAGGCAGATAACGCAGGGGTAGGAAAAGTCGAAAAACGGCCGCGAGCACTCCCCGCAGAACGGAACGGCGCCCTCGTCGCCTATCTCTTTCATAACAAGCTTTCTGCCGCATTTCGGGCAGTAGGAAAACGTCATTTTATATCACCGGCTTATCCTTTGATTTGCAGATATTGCGCAGAACGCACGCCTCGCATTTCGGCGCTCTCGCGGAGCACACCCCGCGCCCGTGCCACACCAGCCTGTGGCACAGCATGAGCCCCTCCTCGGGCGGAACGCAGGCGCGCAGCTCCTTTTCGGCTTTCGCGGCGTCCTTTGTGTCTGTAAGCCCCAGCCTGTTCGTCAGGCGTATAACGTGCGTGTCGCACACCATCGCGGGCTTTCCGTAAAGGTCGCCGACGATAAGGTTCGCGGTCTTTCGCCCCACCCCGGGGAGCTTCGTCAGCTCGTCTATGCTGTCGGGGACAACGCCGCCGTATACGTCGCGCAGCATTATGCACATCTCCACGATGTCCTTTGCCTTTGTTTTGAACAGCCCGCAGGTGCGGATATATTCCTCTACCTCGGACACCTCCGCTGCTGCAAATTCGTCAATGCTCCCGAAACGCTTGAACAGCGCGGGCGTTACCATGTTGACCCGCTTGTCGGTGCACTGCGCGGAAAGGCGCGTCGCGATCAGCAACTCATGCGGCTTTTCGTATATCAGCGCGCATTTTACGTCGGGATATTCCTCCTTAAGCAGGGAAATGACCTCCGCCGCAAGCTTCTTTTTACTTATCCTCATCTTCATCTTCCTCATCGGGTACAGCCTTCGGCGCTGCCGAAACGCGTATTTTCGTTATCATTCTGTCCTCAACGGAAAGCACGACAAGCTTAACTCCCTCGTACTCAACGGACGGCGGCGTAAGCTCCGCGCCCTCGGGGATATACCCGAGCTTGTCCGTGACAAAGCCCGCTATCGTTTCGTACTCGTGCTCCTCGGGCAATTCCACCCCGAACAGCGCGAATACCTCGTCGGGATCGGCCTCGCCGTCAACGTCATACTGCCCGTCGCCGATCTTGACTATCTCGCTCTTTTCGTCGTCGTATTCGTCCTGAATATTGCCCATGACAGCCTCGATAATATCCTCCAGGGTTACTATCCCCGCCGTACCGCCGTATTCGTCCACTACCACCGCCATGCCCGAGCGCAGCGCGGTCAGCGACCTGAATATCTCGGGGCAGGGGCAGGCTTCGGGGATAAAAATAACATCGCGCAGGAAATCCTTCACCGCAAAATCCGACAGATCCTTTTTCCCGATAAGACACAGCAGGTCCTTCACAATGATTATGCCGACAATGCTGTCGATAGACCCTTTATACACGGGAATGCGCGAAAATCCCATATCCAGCGCGAGATAAATTATATCGTCCAGCGTTATGCTGTCAATGTCCACGCCGACTATCGAGGTGCGGTGGGTCATGACGTCGCCCGCCCTCAGCCCGCTGAACTCGAAAATATTGTTTATCATCTGCGCGGAGTCTTCCTCGATGGTGTCGTCGTCCTCGTCCTTGGCGAGCGCGTCCACCATGCCGAGCACCTCGTCCTCCGTGACGTCCGAATAATCCGCGCCGAGTGATTTTTTAAGCAGCGCGGTGAGCCCGCGGTTGAGAGCGCTGAGCGGCGCTAAAAGCACCTTTCTCACCTTATGGCTCTTGCGCTCGCGTTTGTTTTCGTTTGCCGTACTTCGGGTACTGTCTGTGTCCATATGTCCTCCGTTTTCTGCCGTTTGCCCCGCCGTTGTTACGACAGGACGAGCCCCATGCTCTCCTCTGACGGCGCAAAGCCAAGCGCTTCATACAGCGGTCTGCCGCTTTCGGTCGCGTCGAGCGAAATATAGCTCGCTCCCCGCGCTTTCGCCTCGTCAAGGAGCAGGGTCATCATTTTGCGCGCCGCGCCCTTTCTGCGGTGCTCCGCGCGGGTGTAAACATTCATGATATGCGCCCTTACTCCCGACGGGTGCGAAAATGTCGGCATGACGTTAATAAAGCATATCGTCGCGCAGCCGACGGGGATATCTCCCTCGAAAGCAAGCGCGGTCACGCCGTCGCCCTCCGTAAAATAGCGCAGCGACCTTTCGCGTATTTCCTCACTGATACCGCTTTCGCCGACCCCATTAACAACGGACAGCATCTCGACGCGCAGCTCCATAAGCAGCCCGATATCGCCCTTGTCCGCTTTTCTTACCGTTACCATAATTACGCTCCGTAATATTATTCGCTATTATTCCTCTCCGAAGAATAACCGCCGCCCGTTTCTGTTGGCAATATCTATCATTTCCTCGGCGGATACTCCCTTTATTTCCGCCATTTTAGCGGCGGTGTAAATTATCATCGAGCTGTCCGACTTCTCCCCCCGATGAGGAACGGGCGCCATATAGGGGCTGTCCGTTTCGAGGAGAAGCCTGTCGGGCGGCACCGCTGCGCAGGCGGCGAGCGCCTTTTTTGAGTTCTTAAAGGTCAGCACGCCGGTGAACCCGACGTACATTCCGAGCCTTACGACCTCGCGGGCGGTCTCCGCGCTGCCCGAAAAGCAGTGCACAACGCCGCGCGGTCTGAACTCGCGCAGCAGCGCCATTGTTTCCTCGCAGGCGTCGCGCGAATGAATTATCACCGGCATATCAAGCCGCTTTGCCATTTCGAGCTGCTTTCTGAATACCTCGTGCTGGATATCGCGCGGCGGGTCGGGGTAGTGGTGGTCAAGCCCTATCTCGCCCAACGCGCAGACTTTCCTTTCGGAAAGCAGCGCCGCGAGCCGCTCCTCCCAGTCGGAGGGCAGTCCCGCGGCGTTTTCGGGGTGTATCCCCGCGGAGGCATATACAAAGCCGTAACGCTCCGCAAGGGAGATCTCCTCAAGGCTGCTCTCAAGGTCGCAGCCGACCGCAATGACGCGCTCCACGCCCTTTTCGGGCAGAGCGCCGACAACTGCGTCAAGCTCCTCCCCGAAATCCTCGCGGAGGTAATGTGCGTGTGTATCGAATATTCCCATATTATTTGTTAAGGTAATTGTCTATGACGAGCTGCTTTGTTTCATAGCATTCCAGCGGGAGCCTGCCCCTGCCGCCGAAAAGCGCCTCGGTATCCGAAAACGCGCCGTAAAACGAGTTCTCGATTATCTCGCGCTTATTCCCGCCGCTCAGCGAAACGCAGTCGAAAAATGTCGTCAGCCTGTCGGCGGCAGCCTCGGGCTGCCAGTATTCCTCGGAATTTTCGTCGACGGGGGAATTTCTGTATAACGGGCGGAGCTGTGACAGCAGTTCCTCCGCGTAAAGCTTTGCGCCCACGCTAGGCACCTGCCCCGAAATGACCTCGCCCTGCTTTACGAACATGGCGCGGATTATATGCCTTACGCCCTGCTCGACCTTTTCGGCGCCGCCCGCCGTTTCATTTTTCACCTTGCCAACCGCGTCGCCGCTGTTTTCGCGCTGGAGCAGGTTGTTGTCGGAGTTCTGCTTGTGCGCCGAGCTTCGGGTGTATGCGGGAGTGAAAGCCTGCTGCGACTTGATAAAGCTGTCGGTGTGCTCCGAGGCAAGGGTGGAGCTTTTCTGCTCCGTCCTGTGCTCGGCGGGCTTGGTGAGATTTGTCTGATTGACGGCGGCAATATCCGCCATTCTCGAAATATCCGTAAAAACCACCTCCGCTTTATTTACAGCCGGTCATATTTCCGGTGTTTATTGCTTATTGTTATCTTATTGTACTTCCGTTGGGGGTATCGCTGTCAAGGAAAAGCACCCTGACGTCGTTCTCGCCCGCGTCGCACGCGAGTATCATGCCCTCGGAAAGCTCGCCGCAAAGCTTCGCGGGAGCAAGGTTTGCAACGAAAACTATCTTCTTTCCGATAAGATCCTCCGGCGCGTACCACTGCGCGATGCCGGAAACGATCTGCCTGCCGTTTCTGCCGTCGTCAACGGTCAGCTTGAGCAGCTTCTTCGCTTTCTTTATCTTCTCGCAGGCGGTTATCTCGCCGCTGCGCAGCTTGACCTCCGCGAATTGGTCTATCGTGATCACGTTAGCCTTGTCGAGATCCTCGTCCTCCTTAAACGTCTTTGCGGGAGCAAGCAGAGCGTTCAGCTCGTCGATCTCCTTGTCGATGTCGATTCTAGGGAAAAGCACCTCTCCCTTGTGAACGGTAACGTTCGCGGGAAGCACGCCGAATGTCCCCAGAGTATCGTATTCCGTCACGGACTTCTCCGCGCCTATCTGCTCCCATACCTTGGGCATTGTCTGCGGCATGAACGGATACAGCAGGGAAGAGCATATCCTTATGGTTTCGAGCAGGTTGTAGAGCACCGACGCAAGCCTTGCGCGCTTTGCTTCGTCCTTTCCGAGGATCCACGGAGTCGTTTCGTCGATATACTTGTTCGCGCGGGAAACTACCTTGAATATCTCCGCGAGCGCCGCCGAAAGCTGAACATCGTCCATAAGCGCGGTGACCGTTTCGCGCAGCGCCGCCGCCATGCTCTTAAGCTCGGCGTCGACAGGCTCCTCCGCCCTCGTTTCGGGGAGAGTGCCGCCGAAATACTTGTCAGCCATAGCTACTGTCCTCGAAACAAGGTTTCCGAAGTCGTTCGCGAGGTCGGTGTTTATCCTGCCGATCATTATTTCGTTGGAGAAGTTGCAGTCGGAGCCGTAGGGCATATCGCGCAGTATCTGATAGCGCACCGCGTCCGCTCCGTAGCGCTCCGCAAGAACGAACGGGTCGATAACGTTGCCGAGGGATTTGGACATTTTCTGTCCGTTGAAGTTTATCCAGCCGTGACCGTAAAGGCGCTTAGGAAGCGGCAGGTCGAGCATCATCAGAATGATCGGCCATACGATGGAGTGGAAGCGTACTATCTCCTTCGCGGTCATATGCAGGTCTGCCGGCCAGTATTTGTCGAAATCATCATATTCGTCATTGTCGTAGCCGAGCGCGGTGATATAGTTCGACAGCGCGTCTACCCATACATAAACGACGTGCCCCTCGTCAAAATCAACGGGAACGCCCCATTTGAAGCTTGTGCGGGATACGCAGAGATCCTCAAGTCCGGGCTTGATGAAGTTGTTTACCATTTCGTTCACGCGGCTCTTCGGCTGGAGATAATCCGTTTCGGTCAGGAACTTCTCAACCTTGTCCGCAAAGTCGGACAGGCGGAGGAAGTACGCCTCCTCGTGCGCGTCAATAACATCTCTGCCGCAGTCGGGGCATTTGCCGTCGACAAGCTGGCTCTCAGTCCAGAAGCTCTCGCAGGGGGTGCAGTATTTTCCGGTGTACTCGCCCTTGTAGATATAGCCCTTGTCGTAAAGCTTTCTGAATATCTTCCGGACAGCCTTTACATGATAGTCGTCGGTAGTCCTGATAAAACGGTCGTAGCTTATGCCCATGGTTTCCCACAGACGCTTGAAATTCGCAACTATATCGTCAACATACTCCTTGGGAGTTACGCCCTTTTCCGCCGCCTTAAGCTCTATCTTCTGACCGTGCTCGTCCGTTCCCGTGAGGAACATCACGTCATAGCCCTGCATTCTCTTGTATCTCGCGATGGAGTCGCACGCAACGGTCGTATAGCAGTGACCGATATGCGGATTGCCCGACGGGTAGTAGATCGGGGTGGTTATATAGAACTTACCCTTTGAACATTCATTACACATTGTAGTATCAGCCTCTTTTTCTACTTTTTGTATTTATTATTACTGTGATCCCGCTTTGGGAACTACACTTATGCTATTATATTATATTACTTTCCGCGCGGATTTTCAAGTGCGCCAAAAAAATTAAAGAAATTTTTACATATTACATAAAAAAGACTTGATTTTTTTTTGCTTTTTTAGTACAATAGAAGTAGCATTATATTGCCGTTGGGTAAGTTATGCCCGTTCGCGGTTTATTACTGTACATTTTGCACAAATCGGATGCTGCTCCCGCCGCGGCAAAAGCCGAATGCGGGGCAGAGGTTCAAAAATAACGGAAAGAGGTAAAGCAGATGTCAAACAGGCTATTCCAGGGTATCGTACATCAGATGAAGGACACGGTGAACAGGGTCATCGGCGTTATAGACGAAAACGGAACGATCATTGCCTGCAGCGATCTCACAAGGGTCGGCGGCGGAAATGATTTCTTCTCCATAGAGCTCGGCGACTCGCACGAGGTCTTTATCCGCGACGGTTACACCTATAAGCCGTTCGGGGTACACGTTAAGCCCGACTATGCCGTATTTGTCGAGGGAACGGACGAGCCTGCCGCAAAATATGCCGGACTTATCTCCATATCCCTCTCCAGCATAAAGCAGTATTACGACGAGAAATACGACCGCAACAACTTCGTCAAGAACATAATCCTCGACAACGTGCTCCCCGGCGATATCACGCTGAAAGCGCGCGAGCTGCATTTCAACGGCGACATAAGCAGAGTTGTTTTCCTCATAAGCGTTATTTCGTCCAACGACGTTTCCGCATATGACGTTATACAGAACCTCTTCCCCGACAAGAACAAGGATTTCGTGTTCAACATCACGGAAAACGACATCGTTCTCGTTAAGGAAGTAAAGAACACCATAGAGGTCAAGGATCTCGAAAAGCTTGCACGGAGCATTTCCGACACGCTGTCGGGCGAGTTTTTCACAAAGGTCAATGTCGGGATAGGCACGCCCGTTGTCGGCGTAAAGGACCTCGCGCGCTCCTTCAAGGAAGCGCAGACCGCCCTCGAGGTAGGAAAGGTATTCGACACCGACAAGAACATTGTATCCTACGACAACCTCGGCATAGCAAGACTCATCTATCACCTGCCGACGACGCTGTGCGAAACCTTCCTCAAGGAGGTATTCAAGAAGAACTCCATCGAGTCGCTCGACCATGAAACGCTGTTCACCATTCAGAAATTCTTCGAGAACAGCCTTAATGTTTCCGAAACGTCAAGAAAGCTGTTCGTGCACAGAAATACGCTCGTGTACCGCCTCGACAAGATAAAGAAGCTCACCGGGCTCGACCTGCGCGAATTTGACCACGCGATAATCTTCAAGATCGCGCTCATGGTAAAGAAATACCTCGCGGCAAATCCGACAAAATTCTGATAATTTCAAAGGCAATACCGCGCAATATAATTATGTGCGGCATTGCCTTACTCCGTTAATATATGGGAATAATATTGAAGCGACAATGCACGAAAATCGCTCGGCAATGCGCCCGCTTCACGGGGAAATATAAAGGGGAAAAATAAACTTTGTTTTGGGCGGCGCGGCTGCCCGGTTTTCAGGGAGAGAAAAATGGTAGAACTGAAAAATGTCAACGTCCACTATTCAAGCGGCGTGGACGCATTAAAGGATATAAACCTGAGAATAAACGACGGGGAATTTGTATTTATTGTAGGAGAGAGCGGCGCGGGAAAATCCACGCTCATGAAGCTTATGATGCGGGAGATAGTGCCCTCGACGGGGCGCGTTTTCGTGAACGGCTACAACCTCTCCAAGCTAAAGGGTAACAAAATAGCAAAATTCCGCCGCTCCATAGGGGTGGTGTTTCAGGAATTTCGCCTTATACAGGACTATACGGTGTATGAGAATGTTTCCTTCGTTCTGCGCATAGCCGATCAGTCCAACAAATATATACGCCAGCGCGTTCCGTATGTGCTGAACCTTGTCGAGCTCGCGCACAAGGCGCGCAGCAAGACAAAGGAGCTCTCGGGCGGCGAACAGCAGCGCGTTGCCATTGCCCGCGCCCTCGCCAACGACCCCGGTCTGCTCATCGTCGACGAGCCGACCGGAAACCTCGACCCGAAGCGTTCCTATGAGCTCGTGGAGCTGCTCAAGGAAATAAACCGCTGCGGCACGACCGTCGTAATGATAACGCATGAACATAACCTTGTCCGCTATTTCGGCGGCAGGATAATCAATATCGAAAACGGCTCCATCACGTTCGACGAGAATATCGGAGGTCAGGATGAAGACGAGTAATGTAACCTATCTTATAAAAAAGGGCATTTCCTCCGTCTGGAAGAACATCGTAATGTCCTTCGCAAGCTTTTCGATACTGCTGGTGAGCCTGCTTCAGGTGAGCTGCGCCGTTTTGTTTATCCTCAACGTAAACATCGTTATGAACAACATTGAGGACACAAACGAGCTGACTATCTATGTCAAAGAGGGCGCGACCGACGCGCAGGTGCAGCACATAAAGGACGTCCTCGAGAACAACAAGGATCTCACCGACGTTAAATACCACTCCAAGGAGGACGCGCTCGCCGATTTCCGCGACGATATGCAGGAATACGCAGAGCTGCTCGATTACCTTGAAGAAAACCCGATGCCCGAAACATTTCTCGCGCGCGTCACAGATCTGTCAAAGATCCGTTACACGGTTAATGTAATATCGGGTATAGAGGGCGTTGAGCAGGTAAAGGCGCCGTATGAATTTGCGGGAGCGCTCGTGAATATAAGAAATACCGTCACGGGTATAACCGCGGCGGTGCTCGCAACGCTTATCGTTGTCAGCGTTGTTATAGTATCCAACACGATACGCACTAGCGTTTTCGCCCGCCGCAACGAAATAACCATCATGAAGTACGTCGGCGCGACAAACGGCTTTATCAAGCTGCCGTTCTTCGTAGAGGGTATGTTTATCGGCATTCTCGCGGGCGGTGCGGCATGGGGGCTCACATGGGTCATCTATGACTCGGTATTCGCACTGTTCGGCGATAACCTTTCGCTGTGGCAGATGTTCGGCTTCTATGACCTTATCCCGTTCTCCGAGATAATATGGCCGCTTCTCGCGATAAACTGCGCGGCGGGAGCGCTTCTCGGCGCTGTCGGCACTGTCATCAGTACGGGGAAGTATCTCAAGGTTTAAGGGCGCATTTTCAGCCTGTCCTGCGGCTTTTGCAAAGCATTACCCCTGTCTCTGAAAGGAGCATTTGTTTGAATAAAAAGATATCTCTGGGAGTTGCGATAAGCCTTGTGGCTATCGG
>JBJFHP010000201.1:0-7832 GCA_051893715.1 Oscillospiraceae bacterium | reverse complement strand
GCAGGATAATGAACTGCCCCGGCTCCGCCTTTGCGGCGATCATCGGCGCGTCTACTTCCATCAGCGTTACTGTGGGGTTGAGGATCTTCTTTTTTACAATTTTATACATAAAACTGCTCCCTCCTGTTGTTAAGCGGCTTTTGCCGCAATCGTACAAAATACATTATAACACAAATTTCGACAAATTTCAATAAGAATTAAGGCAGGTAATTATTTCTTGGACAATTTCCCTAATGTTTGTGTAATATATTAAAGCGGCAAATTTCATCATTTTGTCACAAAATATTGCTTGACAAATTATATAATTTGACGTATAATGTAGCATATGCGACAAGGAAGGAGCTGAGTATGATGGACAACCGCGGCATAGGAATCAGGCTCAGAATGCTTGACAATGCGGTACGGCGGTATATGGACAGACACTACGAGGGCAAAAAGGAAGTTGACAACATGACCTGCAGCAACGGGTGGATAATCGGTATGCTGTGCGACGCGGAGATGTCGGGGCGCGTTGTCATGCAGCGCGACCTTGAAAACGAGTTCGGTATAACCCGCTCGACCGCCTCGAAGGTGCTTATTCTTCTGGAAAAGAAAGGCGTTATCGCCCGCGAGAGCGTATCTCACGACGCCCGCCTGAAAAAGATTGTCCTTACGGAAAGATCCCGCGAGCTCGCCGGAATACTCCGCGCGGACACAAGGGATATGGAGAACGTGCTTACAAACGGGTTTTCGCCCGAGGAGCTCGAAACGTTCAGCGGTTTTCTTGACAGAATGGAAAAAAATATAGAGTCTGCGGACAAGGGAAAAGGAGTGGATAAGCTTGATAAAAACGCTCGCTAAATGTATAAGGGACGCAAAGCTTCCCGCGATACTCACGCCGATACTCGTCGTGTGCGAGTCGGTGCTTGAGGTTATGATACCGCTTGTAATGGCTGACCTTATCGACAAGGGAATAAACCTCGAGAATATGAACGAGGTCGTAAAATACGGCGTTATCCTGCTCGTGCTGACGGCTGCGGCGCTGTTTTTCGGGGTCATGTCGGGCTACACCGCGTCGCGCGCAAGCTCGCGTTTCGCCCGAAATGTAAGGCAGGATATGTTCTACAACATTCAGGGCTTTTCTTTCGGGAATATTGACAAATTCTCGCCCGCAAGCCTTGTCACCCGCCTTACCACCGACGTCACCAACGTGCAGATGGCGTTTCAGATGATGACGAGGATAACCTTCCGCGCGCCCGCGATGCTTATTTTCGCGTTCGTTTTCTCGTTCGGGGTCAACGCGCAGCTTGCAACGGTATTCGTTGCGGTTATCCCGTTTCTGGCGATAGTTCTCGCGATAATCATAAAGATAGCCTACCCGAGGTTTACCCGGGTGTTCAAGACCTACGACAGGCTCAACAACGTTGTCGAGGAGGATCTGCGCGGTATAAGGGTAGTCAAGAGCTTCGTCCGCGAGGAACACGAGAAAAGCAAGTTCGGCGAGATATCCGAGGATA
The DNA here is from genome assembly GCA_051893715.1 of Oscillospiraceae bacterium. Lineage (GTDB taxonomy): Bacteria > Bacillota > Clostridia > Oscillospirales > Ruminococcaceae > CAG-115. The sequence continues at coordinate 6,336 of JBJFHP010000201.1, read as the reverse complement.
TTTACAGGAATTTCACCAAGGCGGAAAAAACCATCGCGTTCAACGCGCCCGCAATGCAGATAGCCGTTTACACCTGCATAATGCTGATATCGTGGCTCGGCGCGCAGAGTATCGTTTCGGGGGGGAATATCCCCGGGAACGGGCTCACGACAGGCGAGCTGATGTCAATGTTCACCTATGCAATGCAGATACTGATGAGCCTTATGATGATCTCCATGATCTTTGTTATGCTCACCATGTCCAAGGCAAGCGGCGACAGAATTGCGGAGGTGCTCAACGAAAAGAGCAGCATTGTTGACGGCGAAAAGAACGTTTCCGAGGTTGCGGACGGCTCGGTTGAGTTCAGGAACGTTTCCTTCAGATATTCCGAAAAGGCGGAGAACGACGCGCTGCGGCATATTGACCTCAAAATAAAGTCGGGGCAGACCGTCGGCGTTATCGGCGGCACGGGCTCGTCCAAGTCAACGCTGGTGCAGATGATACCGCGGCTTTACGACGCGACCGAGGGCGAGGTCATCGTCGGCGGCGTGAATGTTCGCGACTACAACCTTGACGCGCTTAGAAACAATGTTGCTATGGTGCTTCAGAAGAACGTGCTGTTTTCGGGGACAATAAAGGAGAACCTCCGCTGGGGCGACGAGAACGCGACAGACGAGGACATCGAGCGCGTCTGCCGTCTTGCCTGCGCGGACGAGTTCATACAGACGTTCCCCGATAAATACGACACCTATATCGAGCAGGGCGGCGCGAACGTTTCGGGCGGTCAGAAGCAGCGGCTTTGCATTGCGAGAGCGCTGCTCAAGAAGCCTAAGATACTTATTCTCGACGACTCGACAAGCGCTGTCGACACCAAGACCGACGCAATGATAAGAAAGGCGTTCGCGGAGGAAATTCCCGACACCACGAAGATAATCATTGCGCAGAGGATAGCCTCCGTCAGCGACGCAGACCTTATCGTTGTAATGGAAAACGGCGCGGTAAACGACGCGGGCACTCATGACGAGCTTTACGCCCGCAACGATATCTACCGCGAGATATATGATTCCCAGACGAAGGGAGGAAGCGCAGATGAATAAAAATACGGCAAAAATGCCCCCGCGCGGCGGCTCGCCCATGGCGGCTGTCGACGGAAAGGTGATTAAAAGGCTGCTCGGCTATATGAAGCCGTTCAGGGTGCAGATGGTGTTCGTCATCATAAGCATTGTCATAAGCAGTATCGCGAGCGTTGCTTCCTCGCTTTTCATAAAGACGCTGATAGACAGCTATATTATCCCGCTCGTCGGGACGGATAACCCCGATTTTTCGGGGCTGCTCGGCGCGCTCGGAGGAATGGCGGCGCTGTTCCTCGCGGGCATTCTCTGCACGCTTGCGTACAACAGGCTGATGGCGAATGTTTCGCAGGGTATGCTTAAAAATATCCGCGACGAAATGTTCTCGCATATGCAGACCCTCCCGATAAGCTATTTCGACACCCACACCCACGGCGATGTAATGAGCTACTACACCAACGACACCGACGCGCTGCGCCAGATGATATCCCAGACGATTCCGCAGGTGGTTTCCTCGCTCGTAACTATCGTCGCGGTGTTCTGCTCAATGCTCAGCCTTTCGCTGTGGTTAACGCTGGTGGTAGTCGCTTTCCTGTGCCTGATGTTCTTTGTCACGGGCAAGGTCGCGGGGAGCAGCGGAAAGTATTTCATGCGGCAGCAGCAGTCGATCGGCGACGTCAACGGCTATATCGAGGAAATGATAAACGGTCAGAAGGTCGTCAAGGTATTCTGTCACGAGGGCAGGACAAAGGAGATATTTGACGGAAAGAACGCGGGTCTTTGCGAGGATACGTTCAGGGCTAACGCCTACGCAAACGCCCTCATGCCGATAAACAACTGCATGGGCTACTTCCTGTATGTCGTGCTTGCGATAGTCGGCGGCGTTATGGCGATAAACGGCGTTACAAATGTCGCGTGCTTTTCGGTGGGAATACTCACGCTCGGCGGCATTGCGTCGTTCCTGCAGCTTTCGAGAAGCTTTATCGGTCCGATAGGGCAGGTGTCCCAGCAGCTTAACTCTGTCGCAATGGCAATGGCAGGCGCGCAGAGGATATTCACCCTTATTGACGAGCAGCCCGAGAGCGACGACGGCTATGTAACCCTTGTCAACGCGAAGCGCGGCAATGACGGCTCGCTGTCCGAAACGGCGGAGCGCACCGGTCTTTGGGCTTGGAAGCACCCTCACGGCGACGGCAGTGTTACCTACACCGAATTAAAGGGCGATATCGTCCTTGACGACGTGGATTTCGGCTATGTCCCCGACAAGCTTGTCCTCCACAATATAAAGATATTCGCCGAGCCGGGGCAGAAGGTCGCGTTTGTCGGCGCAACGGGCGCGGGCAAGACCACCATAACCAACCTTATCAACCGTTTCTATGACATTGCGGACGGAAAGATACGCTACGACGGCATAAATATCAACAAAATAAAGAAAGCGGATCTGCGGCGCTCGCTGGGCGTTGTATTGCAGGACGTAAACCTGTTCACGGGGACGGTCATGGACAATCTCCGCTACGGCAAGCCGGACGCAACCGACGAGGAATGCATAAAGGCGGCGAAGCTCGCCAACGCGGACGGATTTATCCGAATGCTCCCGCAGGGCTACAACACGGTGCTCAAGGGCGACGGCAGCGGGCTTTCGCAGGGGCAGCGGCAGCTTATCTCGATAGCAAGAGCGGCGGTTGCCGACCCGCCCGTTATGATACTTGACGAGGCGACTTCCTCGATAGACACGAGAACGGAGTCCATTGTTCAGGCGGGAATGGACGCGCTCATGCAGGGCAGAACGGTATTTGTCATCGCGCACAGGCTGTCCACGGTCAAAAACTCCGATGTTATCATGGTGCTTGACCACGGGCGCATAATCGAGCGCGGCAGCCATGAAAAGCTGATCGCCGAAAAGGGGCAGTATTACAGGCTCTATACGGGAGCGTTCGAGCTTGAATAAACTTTTATGACTTTATGACGTTCTCCCCGTTCAGCGCGGGGAGAGCGCTGTAAATAAGGCGGAATTTGGGGTTGAATTTTTCTCTCAAGTGTGATATAATCAATATGATTGGATAAAAATACTTTTTGCGCGGCACAAGCCGTTTTTCATAGAAAGGATCTGATTTTTTTGAAGCGTGTCGGGCTTGACATTGGCTCAACGACCGTAAAGGCGGCGGTTCTCGGCGAGAACGACGAGCTGCTTTACAGCAGGTATAAACGTCATTTTTCCGATATAAGAAAGACCGTAGCCGATATAATTTCGGGCGTCGGCGAGGCGTTCCGCGGAGAGCGCGTTTATATCGCGGTCACAGGCTCGGGCGGCATTTCCGTGTCAAAATGGCTCGGCATTCCGTTCGTTCAGGAGGTAGCCGCGGGAACAAACGCTATCCGCGAGCTTATCCCGCAGACCGACGTCGCTATCGAGCTCGGCGGCGAGGACGCCAAGATAACCTATCTTACGGGCGGACTTGAACAGCGCATGAACGGAAGCTGCGCGGGCGGCACAGGCGCGTTCATCGACCAGATGGCGGCGCTGCTGAACACCGACATCGGCGGCCTTAACGAGCTGTCGAAGAAGCACACGACGATATACCCCATAGCCTCCCGCTGCGGCGTTTTCGCGAAGAGCGACATTCAGCCGCTGCTCAACGACGGCGCAAAGCGCAGCGACATTGCCGCGTCGGTATTTCAGTCTGTCGTTAATCAGACGATAAGCGGACTTGCCTGCGGCAAGCCGATAAGGGGCAATGTTGCGTTCCTCGGCGGCCCGCTGCATTACCTTTCCGAGCTCCGTCAGAGGTTTATCGAAACCCTCGGGCTTACTCCCGAGCATATAATTTTCCCCGAAAACGCAAATCTTTTTGTGGCAATGGGCTGCGCGTTCTCCGACGAGAGCGGCGAGGTGTCCATTGACGAGCTTGTCGAGAGGGCAAATTCCCTTGAGGGCAACCAGCTGCGCGAGGTAGAGCGCCTTTCGCCGCTGTTTAAGAATGAGGAAGAGCTTAATGCGTTCCACGAGCGGCACGCAAAGGCGGTCATTCCGACTGCGGAGCTTTCGCAGACAAAGGGCGCCTGCTACCTCGGCATTGACGCAGGCTCCACCACGACAAAGGCGGCGCTTATCGACTCCAATGCGGCGATTGTGTATTCCCACTACAGCGGAAACGGCGGCGACCCGCTCAAATCCGTCATAGGGATACTGAAGGAGCTTTATTCCCTCCTGCCGAAAGACGCCTACATAGCAAAGGTCTGCACCACGGGCTACGGCGAGCACCTCATCAAGGCGGCGCTCGGCGCGGACTACGGCGAGATAGAAACAATGGCGCACTACAAAGCGGCAGACAAGGTATTGCCCGGCGCGGAGTTTATCCTCGACATCGGCGGGCAGGACATGAAGTGTATGCGCGTGAAGAACGGCGAAATTGAGTCCATTCTGCTCAACGAGGCTTGCTCCAGCGGCTGCGGCTCGTTTATCGAGAACTTCGCCGTCGCGCTCGGAATGACCTCCGCGGAGTTCGCGAAGCTCGGGCTTACGGCGGAGAACCCCGTTGACCTCGGCTCGCGCTGCACCGTTTTCATGAACTCCCGCGTAAAGCAGGCTCAGAAAGAGGGCGCGACCGTCGCGGATATTTCGGCGGGGCTTTCCTACTCGGTAGTAAAGAACGCGCTGTTCAAGGTTATAAAGCTGCGCGACACGTCCGAGATGGGCGATAAGATAATCGTTCAGGGCGGAACATTCATGAACGACAGCGTTCTGCGCGCGTTCGAGCTTATCTGCGGAAAGGAAGTTATCCGCCCGGACAAGGCGGGACTTATGGGCGCATACGGAAGCGCTCTCGTAGCAATGGAGCGCGACGACGGCAAGGGCACGACGCTTTCCGACGCGGCGTCGCTCGAGAATTTCAAGGCGGAAAAAACCACCGCGCGCTGCGGAAAATGCAGCAACAACTGCCTGCTCACCATAACGAAATTCCCCGACGGGAAGATATACATAAGCAACAACCGCTGCGAGCGCGGCGCGGGCAATGTTTCCGTAAAGGAAAAGCTGCCCAATCTTTACGAATATAAATACAAGCTGCTTTTCGACAGGGAATGCCTGCCGGAGGGAACGGCAAAGCGCGGCGTTATCGGGCTTCCGCGTGTGCTCGGAATGTACGAGAACTACCCGTTCTGGCACAGGCTTTTCACCGAGCTGGGGTTCAGCGTGAAATTGTCCCCGAAATCCTCCCGCGCGATATACGACAAGGGTATCGAAACCATGCCGTCCGAGTCGGTGTGCTACCCCGCGAAGCTTGCGCACGGGCATATACAGGCGCTAATCGACAGCGGCGTTAAGCTCATTTTCTACCCCGCTATGCCGTATGAAATGGGCGACGACAACGGCGGCGACAACCACTATAATTGTCCCGTTGTCGCTACATATTCCGAGGTAATAAAGAACTCCGTTCCGGAGCTTCGGAAGGACGTAAAGTTCATGAACCCGTTCCTCCCGATATTCAACGAAAAGCGCATGGGCGAGCGGCTTTACGAGGAATTTTCGAAAGACCTGCCCGAGCTTGACATCACGAAAGAGGAAATAGTTTCCGCGCTCGCAAAGGCTTACGCCGAGGACAGCGCGTTCAAGGCGGAAATGCGCAGAAAGGGCGAGGAAACGATAAAATTCCTCGAGGAAAACGGAAAGCGCGGCATTGTCCTCGCGGGACGTCCCTATCACGTTGACCCCGAGATAAACCACGGTCTGCCCGAGATGATAGCGGGCTACGGCTTCGCGGTGCTGACCGAGGACAGCGTTGCGCACATGGAAAAGGTAGTCCGCCCGATACGCGTTGTCGACCAGTGGACATACCATACAAGGCTGTACGCGTCCGCGCACGTTGTCGGAAATCACGACTGCCTTGAGCTCGTTCAGCTCAACAGCTTCGGCTGCGGTCTTGACGCGATAACCACCGACGAGGTTCAGGAGATACTCCGCAGCTTCGGCAAGCTTTACACCTGCCTTAAAATAGACGAGGTAAACAACCTCGGTGCGGCGAGAATACGCCTGCGCTCGCTCATTTCCGTCGTTGACGAAAGGGCAAGACACCGGTACAAGCCCGTCAAGGGTCATCTCGGATATATCCGTCAGCCCGAGTTCACCAGGGAAATGCGCAGCGATTACATGATACTCTGCCCGCAGATGGCGCCGATACACTTCGATATGCTCGAGGCGGCGTTCAGGCATTCGGGCTACAATGTCGAGATACTGACCGACTGCTCCAAGGCGGTGGTGGACGAGGGTCTGAAATACGTCAACAACGAC
>JBJFHP010000200.1:0-7840 GCA_051893715.1 Oscillospiraceae bacterium | reverse complement strand
CGCGTCGGCGTTTTTGGGGTTATTCACCTTCGCAATGGTTTTCGGAACGCCGAACCTGCTCTTCGCTATCTGACAGCAGACAAGGTTGCTCTCGTCCTGACCCATTACGGCGATCACCGCGTCCGCCTTGTCCGCGCCGCAAGCCTCGAGCGCTTCTACGGTAGTTCCGTTTCCGCAGCTCACCTCTGCGTCAAGATTGTTCGCGCAGAACTGGCTCTGCTCCTTGCTGCGCTCGATTATCGTTATTGAATAGTCATGCTCGAGCAGCGTTTTCGCGAGATAGAACCCGACCTTTCCGCCGCCGACAATGATAGTTTTCATGTTATTCGTTCCTCCGCATTACGCCTTCTTGGCGAAAATGAGCCTGTCGCCCTCCGCAAGGGTGAGCGGCTGCCCGCTGTAAAGGATAAGCCCCGCGCTGTTCCTGAGCACCCCGAAAAGCACCTCTCCGCTCTCATACGTTATATCCGCGGGAGTTATCCCTATAAACTGCTCGGGTATATTCATGGTGGAAAAATGCACCGTGTGATTTTCAAAGTTCAGCTCGCTGCCCGCGCCGTCGTCCTCCTCCAGAGCCGCGCACGCCGCCGAAACGGTGAGCTTTGTCGGGCAGACAATGCGTATGCCGAGCTTCTCAAAAACCTCGCCCTTGCTTATGTCGGTTATCCTCGCGAATATTTTCGGCACCTTGAATATCTGCTGCGCAAGCTGCGACACCATGATGTTCATGTCGTCCTCGTGCGTGACCGCGAAAAGCGCGTCACAGGTGGAAATTCCCGCCCTTTTAAGAACGTCCTGATCGATGGGAACGCCCGTCGTGGTGAACCCGCCGAAGCTTGCGGGGAGCGTTTCCAGCAGCTCCTCACTCTTGTCTATGACGGAAACATCATGCCCCCGCCCGTCAAGCGTCGTGGCGAGCGCCGCGCCGACCATTCCGCAGCCGATTATAAGTATGTTCATATTCCCTTTACCTCTTTATGACCGTATCACTGTCAGAGTGTCAAAAACTGTGTTTTGCCCGTGAATCGGGCATTTCAGATAATGAATAGTGAACAATGAATAGTGAATAGTGAATAATTTCGGTGTGCCCTGCGGGCACGGTTTTTAGCCGATACCGCAATTATTCATTCTTCTTTATTCATTATTCAATATTCATTTTTTGTCGAAATCCTTTTCCAACGGTCTGTATCACCGCGTTATTTTCCCACGCAGAACCTCTTGAATACCTCCGCGATGACCTCTTCGCCCGCAGTCTTTCCCGAAAGCTCGTAAACCGCGTCCAGCGCCTGCGAGAGCATTACGCCCGTAACGTCCGGCGTAACTCCCGCGAGCACAGCCTCATACGCCTCGTCCGCAGCCCTTGCCGCGCGGATAACGCAGGCGCGCTGCCGCTCGTTGGCGATAAAGCCCGCGTCCGCAGAAAGGCTGTCGATATCCAGCCGCGAATTTACCTCTTTTGCGATAACCTCCGCCGCGCCGCCGTCACGCGCGCTGACGAAAACCGGCTTTCCGAAAAGCCGCTCCGCCTCCGACGTATCGAACCTCTGTTCAAGGTCGGTCTTGTTTATTATGCAGACGGTTTTCCTGCCCCTGAGGAGCGAAAACAGCCGCCTGTCCTCCTCGGAAACCTCTCTTGACCCATCAAACACCGCGAGCACGATATCCGCGCTTTGCAGCTTTTTCAGCATTATCTCAACGCCGATTTTCTCCACTGGGTCGTCCGTTTCGCGTATGCCCGCGCAGTCGGAAACGCGCAGCACCGCGCCGCCGAGATTTATCGTTTCCTCAACAACGTCGCGCGTTGTCCCCGCGATATCGCTGACAATACTGCGCTCCTCGCCCGAGAGCAGGTTCATCAGTGTGGATTTCCCGACGTTGGGCTTTCCGACTATCGCGCAGGAAATTCCCTCGCGTATCATGCGCCCCGTGTCGTACCCGTCCAGCAGCGACTTAAATTCCTCCCGAATGACCCCGAGCTTTTCCAGCAGCCATTCCGGCGTTACGGTCGGCGTGTCGTCCTCGGGATAATCTATCCATGCGGATATCTGCGCCGAAACCTCCATTATTTTGTCCGCAATGCTTTCCGCGCGGCGGTAAAGAGCGCCCTCGCGCTGACTGTTGGAGCAGGAGAGCGACTGCCCGCCCTGCGCGCTTATTATGTCCGCGACAGCCTCCGCCTGCGTTAGCGACATCTTCCCGTTCAGCAGGGCGCGCTTGGTGAACTCGCCCGCCGCCGCAGGCTCCGCGCCCGCTTTAAGGCAGGCGGTCATGACCCGCCGCGTGACATAAATGCCGCCGTGGCAGGATATCTCCGCAACGTCCTCGCCCGTGTAGCTGTGCGGCGCGCGGAACACCAGCAGCACTCCGTCGTCCAGCCGCTCCTCCCCGTCGAATATCTTCCCGTATGCGGCGCGGTAGCCCTCCATTTCGGAAACGGGCTTGCCCGAAGCGGGTCTGAATACCGCCGCCGCGACATCAAGGGCTTTCTCCCCCGAAATACGGATAACGGATATCCCGCCCGCCGCCGCGGGGGTGGCAATGGCGCAAATCGTCGACAATAATTTCACCTCGGTTTACTTCTTCCCGAAAAGCCTTGAGAAGAAGCCCTTTTTCTTTTCCTCGGGGGCATTCTCCCCGGGCGCGCGCTCCCCGTCTGCCTTTTCCGCTGCTTTTCCTCGCTGTTTTGCGGGGTCAACGGCTTTATTATCCGTGTCCTCCTCCGCGTCGGAGAACAGCCCGACAAGCACCGCCTTCGTCTTGAACTCCTCGCCCGTGTCGTTGAGCAGGTAGGTGTAAGTCCTCGTCGGCATGGGTACTTTGTACTGCTCAATGTCCGGGCATTCGCACAGCGCTTCAAGCTTCTCCGTCATTCGCTCGGGAATGCTCTCCGCCGCCGAGTCGTAATATTCCTCGCAGGCAATGTTGTATTCCTCCGCAGGATTTCTCCCCGCTATCTGCGTGAGATGTATCCCCTCGCGAAGGTACGCGGTGTAGTCGAGGTAGTCGCTCCAGAACTCGTTCAGCAGCGCCGCAAGTATAAGGTTTTCCTTTTTGCGCAGCGCCTCCGCGCCGAATTTCTTGACCGCCTTTTCATAAAGCTCCGGGGCGTTCTCGCTCCACATAGCGCTGTTGTAGCCCCCGTCGAGCAGCGACTTTCTCCTGCGGAAGGTCAGCTCGCGGTGCTTCTCGCCAATCATTGTGTATTTGAGCAAGTTCACGCGCTCGTCAAAGGTATCTCCCTCCGAAATGCGCTGAACGCGCTCCGCTTCTTTAAGCAGCGCCTTGTCCTCTATCGCGCCGCTTACCCTCGCGGAGGGATAATGCCGCGGCGACACCAGCGACTTCAAATCGAACCGCGTCATCATCTCGTCGTCAAGCGCGGCGAAAAATCTGCTCTCGCCGACGTCGCCCTGACGACCCGCCCTGCCGCGAAGCTGCTTTGTTATGCGGGAGCTTTCGCGCATTGACGTCGCGAGGACGAGAAGCCCTCCCGCAGCGATAACGAACTCCTTTTCCGCGCCGCTTTCGCCGCCGAGCTTTATGTCAACGCCGCGCCCCGCCATGTTTGTCGAAATGGTGACCGCGCCGCGCTCGCCCGCTTTCGCAATGACCGCAGCCTCCTCCGCGTCGTTTTTCGCGTTGAGGACCGCGCAGGAAATGCCCCTGTCCTTTAATTCGGCGGCAATGCTCTCGCTTTCCTCAATACTCTCCGTTCCGACAAGCACGGGGCGCTCCGCCTCTGCCGCTTCGGTTATCGCGGTAATTATCGCGCGCCGCTTTTCCGCCGCGTCGTAATACATTTCAAGCGGGCGGTCGATACGCGCGCAGGGCAGCCTTGTCGGGATAACGTCCGTTGTTAACCCGTAAAGCTTCTCAAATTCCTCCCGCGACTGCTCCGCAGTGCCCGTCATGCCCGAAAGCTTCGGGTAAAGCCTGATAAAGAATTGCAGCGCAATATTACCCATAATTCTCCCGCGCGAGGTTATTTTAAGCCCGTGCTTCGCCTCGGCTGCCGCCTGTAATTCACCCGGGAAAACGCGCCCGACTGCCGCGCGCCCCGTAAACTCGTCGATAAGGACGATCGCGCCGTCCTTTACAATGTAATCCTTGTCCTCTTTGAGCAGGCACCGCGCTTTTATGCAGGCGCAAATCTTCGCGAGCAGCCCCGCGCTGTCCTCCCCGTAAATGTCAACGCCGAAAATTTCCTCCGCCTTGTCCGCGCCGCTGTCTGTGAGGTAAACATTGCGGCTCTCGTCGTCGATACCGTAATCCTCCTCGTCAAAGCCCGACACCTTTTCGTATACCTCGGCTGTCGAGCTGTCCTCGGACACCTCCATGTCGCCCGCGATAACAAGCGGGATCCTCGCCTCGTCGATAAGAATGCTGTCCGCCTCGTCGACTATCGCGAAATCAAGCTTCTCGGGGAACACCATCTTGTCCGTTTCAAAGCATACAAAATCCCGCAGGTAATCAAAGCCCGCTTCCTTTGCGGTCATATAAACGACCTGCCGCGAATACAGCTCCGCGCGGTGTTCTCGCGGGGTCTTTTCGGTAATGCACCCGACCGACACGCCCATCTCGTCATACACGGGCTTCATCCAGTCGCAGTCGCGGCGGGCAAGGTAGTCGTTGAAGGTCAGCACATGGACGCTCCCGCCCGCAAGTGCATTGGCGCAGGCGGCGAAAACGGCGCAAAGCGTCTTTCCCTCGCCCGTCTGCATCTGCACCATTTTCCCCTCGTAAAGGGAAAGAGCGCAGGAAAGCTGCTCGTCAAACGGGGTCATTCCCAGCTTTTTCTCGAACGCAAGGTATACCCGCGCGAATATTTCCTCGGCGGAGCTGCCGCCGCATTCCCCGCTTTCCGCAAGGCTCTTTATTTTCGCAATAGCTGTTTTCTTATCCAAAATAACCTCCGAAAGCGGCTTGATATGCGGTCAGACCGCTCTTCCGCGCTTTATCCCTCCGGTGAGAGAGCGAAGCTCGTCGCGGCGCGAGTCAAGCCATTTTGTTACCGTGCGGGTAGTCTGCCCGTTCTCGGTCATTTCCTCAAGGCGGTCAAAGCTGACCCACTTCGCCGCGCAGACCTCCGTTGCCTGAAGCCGCAGCGCGGACAGGCTTACGTCCTTGTTGACAATGTAGAAATCGCGGAGCATACTGTCCGTTGTCAGCGTCCAGACGAGCCTTATCTCGTCGGTGCGGGCGCGAATGCCCGTTTCCTCGTAAAGCTCGCGCACCGCCGCCTCGCGGCTGGATTCCCCCGCAACGGCACAGCCGCCCGAGCACTCCCACTTGCCGCCGCTCGTTTTTTCGGGAACGCGCTGCGTCAGCAGTATCTCGCCCTTGTTGTTTATCGTCATTATCTGCACGACGATGTGATATTCCCCGTGCGGGACAGGCGCGCCGCGCTGTATTCTCCGCCCGAGCGGCCGCCTGTCAACGGTGTAAAGGTCGAAATATTCCATTCAGACCCCCGTTGTTCCCGAGCTGAGATTTTTTCTGATAAGCTCGCAGCGCTGCTTTACGCAGTCAGCCGAGCGCAGCGGGTCGGAGGGGGTATTGAAGGTGTAATCCATCAGCTTCTCGATAGTCGTGGAGGCAACGTGCAGCCTTGTGTCGCTCGACGCGTAGTAGATGTAAACGTCGCCGTTCTCGCGGACGATAGCGCCGTTTGTGAATGCAACGTTGGAAACGTCGCCGACGCGCTCAATGCCCTGCGGCGCGATGAACAGCCCCGACGGGCTCGCGATGAGCTTCGAGGGGTCGTTAAGGTCGGTCGCGAAAACATAAATAACGTAGCGCAGACCCGCCGCCGTGTTCCTTACGCCGTGCGCAATGTGTATCCAGCCCTTTGGCGTCTTAATGGGAACAGCGCCCGCGCCGTTCTTTACCTCGGTTATCGTGTGGTAAACGCGGGGGCTTATAACCTTTTCCTCGGTGCAGAGCACGGGGTTGGTTATATCCTCGCAAAGCGCGAAGCATACGCCGCCGCCCGAGCCGGTGGAGATGAAGTCGTCCTGCGGACGGGTATAGAACGCGTACTTCCCGTCAACAAATTCGGGGTGAAGAACAACGTTCCTCTGCTGCGGCGACTTGGAAATAAGGTTAGGCAGGCGCTCCCATGTAACAAGGTCCTTTGTGCGGACAATGCCTGCCTGCGCGTTCGCGGCTGAAAGGTCGGAGGAGGTCGTGTCCTTGCTCTCGGAGCAGAAAACGCCGTATATCCAGCCGTCCTCGTGCTGTGTGACACGCATATCGTAAACGTTTGTTTCCTCGGGGCAGGTGTCGGGGAGTATCACGGGGTAATCGCGGAAGCGGAAGCCCTCGGTAGGCTTGTCGCTCTCCGCAACGGCGAAGAAGCTCTTTCTGTCCGCGCCCTCAACTCTCGCCACAAGGCAGTATTTCCCGTTAAGATAGATAGCGCCGCTGTTCATCACGGCGTTCACCCCGAGGCGCTCCATGAGGTTCGGGTTATCGTTGTAGGAAAGGTCGTAGCGCCAGATTATCGGCGCGTGCTCCGCAGTGAGAACGGGGTTCTCGTAGCGGTCGTAAATGCCGTTGTAGAAATCGGTCTTGGGGTTGGGTCGGCGGATAAGCTCCTCCTGCTTCTTTACGAGCTCGGAAAGTCTTGCGTCAAATTCAGCTTTTGTCAACATAATTATATGTTCCTTTCTGTGTAAGTGAATATACGTTATTATTATAGCACACTTTCTTACATATTTCAAGGTTGACAGCACCTTTTTTGCGGAGTATAATATATTGAAGATAAAATCCGATACGGAGGTCTGTGTTTTTATGTATAAATTGGTTATATTTGACTTGGACGGAACGCTTCTTGACACCATCGGCGACCTTTCCGCGGCGGGAAATCACGCGCTGTCGGCAATGGGGCTGCCTGTTCACACCGAAAACGAATACAAGCTTTTTGTCGGGAACGGTATCCCGAAGCTTATCGAGCGAATGCTCCCCGCGGGGCATTCCCCCGAGGACGAAAAACGCGCGCGCGGGCTGTTCGATGAATACTACTCCGCCCACAAAACGGACAAGACCCGCCCCTACGGCGGCATGGCGGAGCTTGTTCACGAGCTGAACGGGCGCGGCGTGGTCTGCGTGTGCAACACGAACAAGGCGCACGAGTTCTCCGCAGGGCTTATCAAGGGCGCCTACGGCGACGATATCCGCGAGGTCATCGGCGAGGGCATAGGATACCCGACAAAGCCGTCGCCCGACGCGGCGCTGGAGTTCTGCCGCCGCTTTTGCGGGGACAAAAGCAGGGTGCTGTACGTCGGGGACAGCGGCGTTGATATGCAGACCGCCGCGAACGCGGGGATAGACGCCTGCGGCGTGCTGTGGGGATTTCGCAGCCGCGCCGAGCTTGAGCAGTTCCGCCCCGCGCATATTGCGGAAAATGTTTCCGAGCTGAGGAGGATCATTCTCGGGGAATAAATTCCCGCCGAAAAGGCTTGCCGCAATTCTTCCCCGCGCGGAACGCTCCCCTGCCCGAAGCACCCCCACGCACGGAACGCACCCCCACCCGCAATGCTCCTCGCGCGGAACGCTCCTGCCCGCAACACCGCCGCACACGAAACGCTCCACCGCCAGCAACACCGCCACACGCGGAACGCTCCACCGCCAGCAACATTCCCCCGCACGGAACGCCCCCACCCGAAGCACCCCCACACGCGGAACGCACCCCCGCCCACAACATTCCCACGCACGGAACGCTCCACCCGAAATGCTCCCCGCGCGGAACGCGCCGCCACCCGAAGCACCCCCACACGCGGAACACACCCCCGCCCACAACATTCCCACGCACGGAACGCTCCACCCGAAATGCTCCCCG
>JBJFHP010000199.1:0-7843 GCA_051893715.1 Oscillospiraceae bacterium | reverse complement strand
TCATGCCGTTGTACTTGACGGTAAGCTCAAGGATTATCATATCGCGGCGTTCTGCCAGCGTTATCTTTGCCTCTGCCTCCTCGGGGAAGAAGCGGTCAAGCTTATTGTTCAGCTTCTGCTCCGCATAGTCGGTGAAAGCCTGTGAGATATTCAGTTTTTTTGCGGTGATAATAACCTTCATATTATCGCATCCTTCCGATATATAATGAAAAAGCAGAATTTATGTAATATGCTCCGTTCTGCTTTAAGGTCGCCCCGTGACCGTTCGCGGGCAAGCGCGCTGTTCGCGGCGGTCAACAGATGTTCCCTTAACCCATTGTAACACATTTATGTCAAAAATGCAATAGGAAATTATGAAATTTCACAGTGATTTGAAAAAATGCACAAAGCGATTTATGTAATTTTAACAAATTCGGGCTTTCTCCCGCGGAAAACCGCGTAATAGTCATATCCCGCCGCTTTCAGAATTTCTCCCGCGGCTTCAAATTCCCACGCGATATGCTCCGCCTTGTGGCCGTCGGAGCCTACCGTTACCGTTTCGATACCCAGCTCTCGGCAGCGGCGGAGCAGGTCGGGGTGCGGGTGCGCCCAGCCAAGACCGTATTTCAGACCGGCTGTGTTGAGCTCAACGCCCTTGCCCATTGAAGCGAGCTTTTTTATTATTTCGTCGGTGACCTCGCGGAAATCGGCGGGGGAGTAATTTTTCGCGTTGGAATAGCGCACGGCGTAGTCGAGGTGACCGTAAACGTCGAAGTTGTCATACGCCGAGATGTTCGCGAGAATGCTCTCAAAATAGCGCAGTATGCCGTTTTTGTCGCCGTGTGTGCCGAAATATTCGGGGTAATAGGGGTCAACTCCGTCTATCAGGTGGGACGAGCCGATGATGAAATCGAAATCGTATCCCGAGGTGTAATCGTAAAGCCGCGGCGCGAGGTAGTCCATTAACCCCAGCTCAACGCCGAAAAGCACTTCTGTCTTCCCCCTGAACATCTCACGGACGCGGAGCAGCTCTTCCCTGTATTTATCCGTGTCGAGGATAAATTCCCCGTCGGGGTAATCGAAGTCCATATGCTCGGTCAGGCATATTGTTTTCAGCCCGCGCTCGTATGCGGCGCGGACAATGTTCTCGGTGGGCTCGCTGCTGTCCGAGGAAAAGAACGAGTGGGTGTGGAGGTCGGCGGTTATCATATGGTCAGTCCTTTCTGTCGCTGCCGGTTTTAAGCTTGCCTTCGCGCCAGAGGAGGTAATATTCCCTCAGATAAAGCGCAAATGCGAGGGAAGTGAAAACTATCATGACCGATATCATAACGAACGCCGCAAGAATGCTGACATACGGCGCGCCGAGCAGTATTATCACGAGGACATAGAAAACGATGGTCGCGAGCTTTCCGAACCACTTCGCGCCGCCGAGATCCTGCCCCTTTTTGAGGAAAACAACGCCCATGACGAGCATTGCTATCTCCTTGACCACGATAAGCAGCAGCAGGGCTGCGATAAGCTCCCATATTTCCTTATAGCGGAAGAAAAGGCAGACAACGACAGCCGCCTGCGTCAGCTTGTCGGCGAACGGGTCGAGGACCTTTCCGAGGTCGGTTATCATATTAAACCGGCGCGCGATGAACCCGTCGGCGGCGTCTGTAAGCCCCGAAAGAACAACTATCGCCGCGGCGATGACATAGCCGTTTGCTTCCTCGCCGATGTCAAGGCTGTAACGTATCTCGCCGTTTTCCCAGAGGAATACCACGACAAAGACGGGTATAAGCGCTATTCTCAGAAGCGACAGTAAATTCGGTATCTTGGTTATATCACGAATATTGATCTTCATACCTTACTCCATCTGATGTCAAAGCTGTGATGTTATTATTTGTCGTCGTCCGCTGCGTCCTGCTTTTCAAGGTCGGCTTCGCGGATATTCAGCTTCTGCACTCTTGCGAGCAGCTCCTCCACATTATCCCTTGTGACATTTTCCGTCGGCTTGTTTGCGGCATTTTCGCGTATTTTCTGCGCAAAGGCTGCGGCGGCTTCCTCGGCGCGCTTTTCCATTGCGGCGTCCTTTGCGGAGAGGACGGGAGCGGGCTTTTCGGCGGGCAGGTCGTCGTCGTCAACGCTCTGATTTCTGTCCATGCGGCGGTTTATCATGTTCAGCGCGCAGCCCGTTCCCAACAGTATCCAGAAAACGGGAGCTACCGATACGACAGAGTCGTTGAATATTCCCGCGGCAAGATAGCCGACAACTCCCAGCATGACCGAAACGCCGAATATCTGCTCCGCGCGGTATTCCCTGCGCAGCGCGTACAGCCGCAGGCTGTCGATGAGGTAATAGCCGCATATCCCGAGGAACGCGAGCAGCGCGATAAGTCCGTTGGAAACGAATATCTGCAGATACAGGTTATGGGGCTTATCGACCGTCATATTGAAGCCCTCGGCGTAGGAATAATATTTCGCGAGGACGTCATTCTGCGGAAATTCGTAGGCGAAGGTGTCGGGTCCGTAGCCGATAAGCAGGCAGTTTTTCAGCAGGGGTATCGTTCTCGACCAGATATAGCCTCTGGAGGAGCCTATCTTTTCCTTGCCCTTAAAGCCGAACGCTTCGGCGTTTACGGGGGTTATCTTCTCGCCGGTGCGCATATCTATCATGTGTATCTGCCGCTGACCGAACAGCTTGAAGGTGAGGAGCGTGGACTCGTTGTCGTAGAACCAGAAGAACATCACGTCGTTGCAGTCGAGCGCCTCTTCCGAGCTTACGAACTGTAGCGTTATGCCGTCAAAGCGGCTGTCGTCGAATTTCAGCCTGCCCTCTTTTCCGTTCTTTACGGGGACAGCGCTGCCTGCGGCGTCGGTGAAGGTGTAGGTCGAGCTTTCGGGAATAAATGCCACGGTGAGCGTGTCTGTCTGAGCCTTGAAGGAAAGGGAGCCGTCGCTGTTGTGGATTATTTCCCTTACGGGGAGGGTCGAGAACAGGTCGGCGTTTTCATCGGCGGGGGTGAAAAGCTCGACAACATCGCTGAACAGCGAGGGTATTCGGTCAAGAAGTCTGCCTTCCATGGCGAAATTCGCGCCGACAAGCAGTATCGCGCCCGCGCCTGCGACGGCGAGAGAACGCTTCCAATGCTTTATTATCACCCTTGCGAATACGATTATTCCCACGATAAGAGCCGCTGCGACGGCAATAAAGCCGCTTCGCGCGGAGCTTCCCATGAGCATGAAAAGCGCGAGCAGGTCAAACACCGCGAAAAGTATCTTATGCGACGCCTTGCGGTCGAATATCAGCATTACCGAAAACAGCGGGATAACCAGCCCGACAAAGCTTCCGACATAGTTGTAATGATACAGCATTCCGTACATCATGCCGGTGTCGACGTCGTTTCCGAGGGCTATCACATCGGCGTACTGCCTGTCGACAACGAGCGTGCTGAACCATTCCCATGTGACGGGGTTATTGCCCGTGAACTGAAAAATGCCCATTACGGCGTTGACCCCGACACAGAAAAAGAGCGCGTAAATTATATAGCGGAAGTTCTGCGCGGTGCGGAATGCGTACATTGTGAACAGGAATATCACGAAGTAGCAGGCGGTGGTGTAAAAGCCCTCGGCGCGGTCAAACACGCCGTTGAATGCGATCTCGGGGTATTGCGAGCAGAGCGACGACGCAAGCGACATCACGACATATACCACCGACATTCCCACGAGCACAAGGCTGCGCTTTTCCGCGCGGCGGAACATGAAAACGCAGCAGACCAGCGCCACGGCGATCATTATTATTGCGAAAAGCACGACGGCGAACGCCTTGCATTGAGAGAAAACGTCAACGTTGTAGTATGCTCCGCTTATCTCCTCGCCGCCGAAAAGCCTGAATGTTTCGATAAGCCGCGAGCCGACGAGCGTTGCGTGCATAAGTGTCGGTATCAGCGCGAGCGCGATTACCGACGGGAAGAATATGGCGAGCGACGTCATATCTTTTTTGCGGTTATTAGTCATAAAATAGTTCTCCGATATGTTTTTTTTCTTTTTTTGGGGCGACCCAGTTATCTTCTCCTTGTTCACAAAGCTGAACAGCGTTCGTAAAAGTATCGATACGTCAAGGAAGAACGTCCAGTTTTCTATGTACTCGATATCATATTCTATACGCTTTTCTATCGAGGTATCACCGCGGTAGCCGTGCACCTGCGCAAGACCCGTTATGCCGGGCTTGACCTGATGCTTTATCATGTACATCGGGATCTTATCCTTGAATGTGTTTACATAGAACGGTATTTCGGGGCGCGGCCCGACAAGGCTCATGTCGCCCTTGAGGACGTTGAAGAACTGCGGGAGCTCGTCTATCGAGAACTTCCGTATAAACGAGCCGAAGCGCGTTTTGCGCGGGTCGTTGTCGGTGCTCCATGCCGTGTCGGATTCCTCGTTTTCGCGCATGGAGCGGAATTTGTACATGGTGAATATCTTTTTGTTCAGCCCGACGCGCTGCTGCCTGAAAATAACGCTGCCGCCCATGGTGAGCTTTATTATCAGCGCGGTCGCGAGCATTATCGGCGAGGTCAGTATTATAAGTATCAGCGAGCCGATTATGTCAACGGTGCGTTTCAGGAAAGCGTTGCCTATATTGTCCAGCGGGACGCGCCGGATATTCATCAGCGGCATATTCCCCACAACGTCGATCGACGACGCTACAGACATATATTTATATATGGCGGGAATGACGGAAATTTTCGTTCCCGTGAGCTCGCACGCTTCTATGATATCGGCAAGACTGTCCGTTTCGTCCCCGTCGAGGGCGCAGACCACCTCGTCGTAGCTGTGCTTTTCGAGGACGGACAGCGCGTCGGAATAGCCGCCCGCGCGTTCGGCGTTCAGGGCGCTTTCATCGCCGAGATATCCCGCGCATTCCAGCCCGAGCGACGGGTCGGATCTTATCGTTTTGAGGTAATCCGCGGCGGCGCGCCCGCTTCCGACGATAAGAACGTATTTCCTGTTCATGCCGCGCTCGCGGAAGGTGCGCAGCGTTTTCCGCAGCAGGAAGCGTTTCAGCGACACGACTATGAAATCTATAGCAAGGAATATCAGGAGTGCAAATCGTGAGAAATCCATCACCTTCACGATGTACAGTATCATAAAGATGAGTATTCCGTCGGCTATGAACGCTTTCGCAAGCTTGCTTATTTCGTTGGAGAATGTCTTTGTCCTGAACGAATCATAAAGACCGAGCGAGGCGAATGTTATGAGCTGGACGGGAACGAATACAACGGCGATTTTTATATAGTCGATAAGCGGGAAATTACGGTCGAAGTCCAGCAGGACGAACACGAGGTAAAATGCCGCAATGACAGAAATGAAGCCGATTATGGCGTCGCTCAGAACGTTCAGCCTGTTCAGCAGTTTCTGGTTTTCTTTTATCATTTGATTTATATATCCTCATTTATCGGGGAGTTTTTCGGTAACGTATCGTAATAACACAATAATACATTATAAGTATATCACATTATACGAGGATATGCAACAAAAATCGTCATTTTAAAATATGTATTTGTTTCCTTTTCCTAAATCGCGGCATTGACCGTAATATTTTTTGGCACTCTTAACCATTTTTGCGGGGGTGAATTATGAAAATGCGCAGAGCTGCGCCCGAAAGCGCGGGAAAAGAGGAAATTCTCGGTATTTCCCGACTTTGCACATAAAAGCAGTTGACTTTTTTGCTTTATTATGCTAAAATAAGGACAAGCTTTTTCAATACCGTTTCAGGAGGAATAACAATGAATAAAGATAACAATATGGAATATCTCTACAAGGCTATCCTCACGCTCAAGACTCCCGAGGAATGCGAGGCGTTTTTTGACGACCTGTGCACTCCGCAGGAGCTGAAAGCGATCTCGCAGCGCCTTTATGTGGCAAAGCTGCTGACCGAAAACCGCGTTTACAACGATATCGTAAAGCAGACGGGCGCTTCCACGGCGACTATCTCCCGCGTAAACAAGACGCTCAACTATCAGGCTGCGGGCGGCTATAAGATAGTATTCGAGAGAATGAAGGATGATAAATAATGGCAGGGTACGAGGAGTTTGCGTCGGTTTACGACCTGCTTACGGAAAATGTTCCCTATGACGAGATCGCGGAATACTATCACGGTATACTGAACAGCCTCGGCGCGGGCAGGCTGCTGCTCGACCTCGGCTGCGGCACGGGTAGCCTTACGGTCAGAATGGCGCGGCTCGGGTATGACGTCATCGGTTCGGACGCTTCGGAGGAAATGCTGTCGATAGCGGCGGGGAAGTCCTCGGAGGTTCGGTGGATATGTCAGAGCATGACGGAAACCGACCTTTACGGCGCTGTTGACGCGGCAATTTCCACCCTCGACAGTATTAACCACCTTGAGTCTGCCGATGAAATCGCGCGCTGCTTTGAACGAGTGGCAATGAATATGACGAGCGGCGGTGTGTTCGTCTTTGACGTGAATACTATATTTAAACACCGCGAGGTGCTTGCGGACAACACATTTATATATGATGTGGACGGGGTGTACTGCGCGTGGCAGAATACGTTTTGTCCCGAGGACAACGGCGTGGATATCGACCTTGACCTTTTCTATGAGAACGAGGACGGGACTTATTCCCGCGGCGGCGAGTCGTTCAGGGAGATCGCGCTGAGCCGCGGGGATATGGAAACGCTGCTCGAAAGGGCAGGGTTTAAGGTGGAGCGCGTGTATGAATATCTCACGCTTGACCCGCCGACGGAAAACAGCGAAAAGCTGCTCTTTGCGGCGAGAAAGCTGTAACAAAAAAATAAATCTGGCATATAATGGAGTTATATTATGGGAAAAATTGTAAGAGCGCTGTCGGAGGACGGCAGCGTGCTTTGCTCGGCACTTGATTCAACGGATATGGTGAGGGAAATGGCGCGGCTTCACGAAACCTCGCCCGTTGTCACCGCCGCGCTCGGAAGAATGACGACGGCTGTGTCAATAATGGGAGCAATGCTCAAATATGAGGGCGACACATTGACCCTCAGAATAAACGGCGGCGGACTCTGCGGGACGCTGATGGCTGTTTCGGACTACCGCGGGAATGTGAAGTGCTGCGCGGGCGACCCTAAGGCGGAGGTGCCGCTGACGCCCGACGGGAGCCTTGATGTACCGGCTGTTGTCGGCAGGGACGGCTCGCTCACCGTTGTTAAGGATATGGGGCTAAAAGAGCCGTACTGCGGGCAGATACCGCTTGTTTCGGGGAATATCGCGGAGGATATCACGGCATACTATTCTATTAGCGAGCAGCTCCCGACCGTGTGCGCGCTTGGTATTCTCTTTAACGACGACGCGACCGTTAAGGCTGCGGGGGGATATCTCGTGCAGGTAATGCCGCCCGTTTCGGAAAATGCAATAAATGTCCTCGAGAAAAATATCCGCGATATGGATTCGATAACCTCAATGCTTCAGAATAATTTGGAGCCCGAAAAAATAGCGGTTATGGCGCTCGAGGGGCTGGGGGGAGAGATCCTTGACAGCTGGGAGGCGCAGTATTACTGCGATTGCTCGAGGGAAAGAACGGAGCAGATACTCATTTCTATGGGCAGGGAGGAAATAGAAAAACTTGCCGCGGAACAGGAAGAAACCGAGGTTTGTTGTCACTTCTGCAATAAGAAATATAAATTTACGGCGGCGGAAATGTTGAATTTGCTCAAAGAATAAAAATCTCAAAAAAAATTTTTAAAAACCCTTGACATTTGGGGTTGAAGTGTGTATAATATAATAGTCGCTTGAAACGAAAGCAAAACGAAAGAAACGAAGGCGGCTGTTAAATGTGGAAGTTTAGCTCAGCTGGGAGAGCATCTGCCTTACAAGCAGAGGGTCATAGGT
>JBJFHP010000198.1:0-36257 GCA_051893715.1 Oscillospiraceae bacterium | reverse complement strand
CGTCGCGGCGTCGCTGATAATCGGCGGCGGTATCGGCAATCTTATCGACAGGATTTTCAATAACGGGCTTGTCGTTGATTTCATCGACTTCCGCATAATCAATTTTGCGATATTTAATTTCGCGGATATTTGCGCTGTTTGCGGCGCGGCTCTGCTGTTCATCATGGTGGTGATAGACGAGGTACGCGATAACAAAAAGAAGCGCCTTGAAAAGGCTGCCGTTAACGCCGATAATGGCGAAAACGGGAATGCACCCGTAAATATTGGCGATAACACAGAAAACGGCAATACAGCCGGAAAAGAAGCCGTTAACGCCGAAAACGGCGACGAAGCCGATAATGCGGCGGAAAACACTCAAAACGGCGATACAGCCGATAACTCCAAAAACGGCAATACAGCCGAAAAATCCGATGATGGAAACGATTGAAATAATTTCCGCGGGCGGAATGCGGCTCGACAAGCTTATTTCGGAGCAGACCGAGCTTTCGCGCAGCGCGGCGGTGAAGCTCATTGAACAGGGCGCGGTGCTTGTCGGCGGAGTTATCCCCAACAAAAAAGACGAGCCGTCGGCGGGCGCGGTGATAACAATAACGCTGCCCGAGCCGCAGAGCGCGGACATTCTCCCCGAAAATATCCCGCTGGACATTGTTTACGAGGACAGCGATCTGCTTGTCGTGAACAAGCCTAAGGGAATGGTAGTGCACCCGGCGGCGGGGCATTATTCGGGGACGCTCGTAAACGCGCTGATGTACCACTGCGGCGACAGCCTTTCGGGGATAAACGGCGAGATACGCCCTGGAATAGTCCACCGTATCGACAAGGACACGAGCGGGCTGCTGATGGTCGCGAAGAACGACCGCGCTCACCTCGGGCTTTCCGAGCAGATAAAGGCGCACAGCTTCACGCGGGAATACGAAACGGTTGTGTGCGGCGCGGTGAAGTCCGACGGGACGGTGAACGCTCCCATCGGCAGGCACAAGACCGACCGAAAGCGTATGTGCGTAACGGCGGATAATTCCCGCGAGGCGGTCACGCATTATTTCGTCCTGCGGAATTTCGCGGGGTACACCCACCTGCGCGTTCGGCTGGAAACGGGGCGGACGCATCAGATAAGGGTGCATATGTCCTACATCGGGCACCCCGTGGCGGGCGACCCTGTTTACGGGAACGGAAAGCCCGCGTGGCTGTGCGGGCAGTGCCTCCACGCGAAGAAAATAGGCTTCGTTCACCCTGTAACGGGCGAATATTTGGAGTTCGACAGCCCGCTTCCCGATTATTTCACAAAATTTCTTAAAAGCATAGAGGGCTGAGTATGGATTTCAGCAAGGTTATTCTGATGACCGACCTCGACGGGACGCTGCTGACCGACGACAAGCGTATCCTTGACAAGGATATGGCGGCGATAGAGCGCTTCCGTGCGGGCGGCGGTATTTTCACGATGGCGACGGGGCGCGGGTATTCAATGGCGCGTTCTGTTGCGGAGAAGCTGGCGCTGGACGCTCCTGCGGTATTGTTCAACGGCGCGGCGGTGTTCGACTTTTCGCAGGATAAATTTCTCTGGCGGTGCGATATCGGCGGCAGGGCTGCCGACATCATAACCCGCGTTGCGGCGCGCTTTCCCGATGTCGGGGTGGAGGTGCTGCGCGAGCATTCGGTGTACGTTCCGTTCCTTAATGAAACGGAGCAGTGGCATCTGGATCTCGAGGGCGTTAAGGCGGAGCTCTGCCCGCTTGCGGAGATACCGACCGACGGCTGGCTCAAGGTGTTGTTCGCGTACCCTCCCGAGAAAATGGACGCGCTTGTTGAGTTCGTTGAAAACGACCCTGCGCTTCGCGGGGTGCAGTGGCTGCGCTCGGCGCCGATGTTTTTCGAGTGCCTCCCCGAGGGGATAGACAAGGCGGCGGGTTTCCGTGAGCTTATACGCGTTATCGGCGCGGAGGACAGGTTCACCGTTGCGGCGGGGGATTTCATGAACGACACGCACATGATACAGAATGCCGATCTCGGTGCGGCGGTGGCAAGCGCGCAGCCGTCCGTCAAGGCGGCGGCGGATATCATCGTCTGCGACAACAACAGCGGCGCAATGGCTCAGATAATCGACTGTATCGAAAGGCTGTGACATATGAAGAAGTCAGTTCGAGGGCTGCTCATTACCGGTATAATATTGCTGTGCCTGCCGCTTGTGCTGATAGTCCTGCTGATTTTGTGGGAGATCATCTGCATGGCGGTGAACAACGTCAGCGGCGTGCTCCATACCATTGACGTCATGAACGGCTACGGTAACTGCGCGAGCATTGAAGTCCTCGATAATGTAACGTTTGTCGGGAACACTTCCGGCACGGGCAATCACACCGAGGTGCGGTCAACTGTGCTGGTTCGGGCGAAAGATATCAATGAGCTTGAACAATGGACTGACGGCGACAATTACTATATAACCCCGCTTTCGGGGAAGATTTCCGAGGATAAGCTTGACCGCTGGGACAGGGAGCTTGAAATGCCGTATGAGAACGAGGACTGCTATGTCGTGGAGGTATACGGCGAGGTGCCGTTCCCGAACAGCATTATGGGGCATTGAGGTACCGAAAAACGGAATATTCGGCGGGAAACCGCTTGATATAACAGAAAAAACGAGCGAAAAGCTCATAAAACCATAGGAGGTCTATAATGGACGATAAACTGAAAAAGCAGCTTGAAATAGCTGCGACAAAGGTCAGAATGGGCGTTATCGAGGGCGTTCACAGCGCCAAGGCAGGTCACCCCGGCGGCTCCCTTTCTATCGCCGATACGCTGACATACCTTTATATGCACCGCATGAACGTTGATCCCTCCGACCCCGAATCCCCCACCCGCGACAGGCTGGTGCTTTCCAAGGGTCACACCGCTCCCGCGCTGTACGCGGTTCTTGCCGAGAGAGGATTTTTCCCCGCTGAGGAGCTCAAGACGCTCCGCAAGATAGGCTCGCGCTTACAGGGTCACCCCGTCCGCGGCAAGACACCCGGCGTTGACATGAGCACAGGCTCGCTCGGTCAGGGCATTTCCGCCGCGTGCGGCATGGCGCTTTCGGGCAAGATAACCTGCGACGCTTACAAGGTATACGCTATCCTCGGCGACGGCGAAATTCAGGAGGGTCAGGTATGGGAGGCTGCGATGTTCGCGGCACACTACAAGCTTGACAACCTCGTTGCCGTTGTGGATAACAACGGGCTTCAGATCGACGGCAAGGTTTCCGACGTAATGTCCCCCTATCCTATTGACAAGAAATTCGAGGCGTTCGGCTGGCACGTTATCTGCATAAACGGTCACGATTTCAACGAGATCGAAAAGGCGTTCAACGAGGCGGAGACCGTCACCGGCAAGCCCACGGTCATCATTCAGAAGTCCCTCAAGGGTAAGGGCGTTTCCTATATGGAGGATCAGGTCGGCTGGCACGGCAAGGCTCCGAACGACGAGGAGTACGCAAAGGCTATGGAGGAACTCAAGGCGCATCTCGCGGAGCTTGAGGCTTAATTACAACGATAACGACCGAAAGGAATAATATACTATGGAAAAGAAAGCAACCCGTGACAGCTACGGCGAAGCGCTCGTAATGCTCGCTGAAAAGCGTCCCGATTTAGTCGTACTTGACGCCGACCTTGCAGCGGCAACAAAGACAGGAATTTTCAAGAAGGCATATCCCGAAAAGCACTTTGACTGCGGTATCGCAGAGGCGAATATGATGGGCGTTGCGGCAGGTATCGCCACGACAGGCAAGCTTGTTTTCGCGAGCTCGTTTGCGATGTTTGCCGCAGGAAGAGCGTTCGAGATCGTCCGCAACTCCATTGGCTACCCCCACCTCAACGTAAAGATCGGCGCGACCCACGCGGGTATTTCGGTAGGCGAGGACGGCGCTACCCACCAGTGCAACGAGGACATTGCGCTCATGCGCACTATCCCCGGAATGACTGTCATCAACCCTGCCGATGATGTTGAAGCAAAGGCGGCAGTGCTTGCGATGGCTGATTTTGTCGGCCCGACATATATGCGTTTCGGCAGACTTGCCGTTCCGGTATTCAACGACGCCGCGACCTACAAGTTTGAGCTCGGAAAGGGCGTTACTGTCAAGGACGGCAAGGACGTTACCGTTATCGCAACGGGTCTTATGGTTGCGGAGGCAATCGAAGCGGGCAAGGCGCTCGCAGAGCAGGGCATTGACGCAAGAATAATCAATATCCACACGATAAAGCCCATTGACCGCGACATCATCATCAAGGCGGCAAAGGAAACAGGGAAGATCGTTACCGTCGAGGAGCACAGCGTTATCGGCGGTCTTGGCTCTGCCGTTGCGGACGTTGTTACAGAGGAATGCCCCGTTCCCGTTATCAAGATCGGCGTTAAGGACGTATTCGGTCACAGCGGCCCCGCCGTTGACCTGCTGAAGGAATACGGGCTTTGCGCGGAGAATATCGTCGCGACGGTAAAGTCCGTTCTCGGCAAGTAATTTTTCATCAATAATAGGTCAAGACCGGCAGTGGAACAATTCACTGTCGGTCTTTTGCCGTATTTTACCGCAGGATAACGTCGTACTCCCTAAGCCAATGCTCGATTTGGAGCATATACGCATATATCTGCGGCACGGTCATAAGCTGCCCGTACCAGTTCTTACCGAAGCTTGCGCCGCCCGTGTCGAGCATATTCCGCAGCGCGTCGGCGCTCACTATCTCCGTCAGGCGGCAGTCGTCCGAGCTAAGCAGCGCGCGCAGCTTTTCCGCGAGAAGCGCGCCGTAATTCGGGTTGTGTGTCTTGGGGTAGGGGGATTTTTTCCGCCAGAGAACGTCCTCGGGGAGCACTCCCTCCATTGCCTTGCGGACAAGCCCTTTCTCCCTGCCGAGGTAGGATTTCATCTCCCACGGGATATTGTACGCGTATTCAACTATCCGGTAATCGCAGAACGGAACGCGCACCTCCAGCCCGTGCGCCATGCTCATACGATCCTTACGCGTCAGCAGAGTGTCCATGAAATATTCAAGGTTAAGAATGAACATCTCACGCATACGGCGCTCGTCGGCGTTTTCGCCGTCAAGATAGTCTGTGTGGGAAATGCACTCGTCATACGCGCGGCGGACAAAGCCCTCCGCTTCGGCGGGGGAGAGCGGACGCTTCATCAGCGCGCCGCGCTCCGGCACGCAGGTCGTCCACGGGAAGCCGTCGTAATGCAAAACTTCCTTTCGGTGATACCATGGGTAACCCCCGAAAATTTCATCGGCGCATTCTCCGCTCAGCGCAACGGAGAATTTCTTCTTTATTTCGCGGCAGAACAGCCACAGCGAGCTGTCAACGTCCGCCATGCCGGGCAGGTCGCGGGCGGTCACAGCGTCGTCAAGGGCGGCGGCAAGCGCGGGGGTGTCAAGTACGACATTCGTATGCTCCGAGCCGATGTATTCCGCCATGCGGCGGATCCACGGCGCGTCCTCGTCGGGCTGGAACGAGCTTGCGCGGAAGTTCGCCCGGTTATCCTTGTAGTCTATCGACCATGTTGAGAGCCGCTCGCCGCGCTCGGCAAATTCCCGCGCCGCTATCGCGGAAATAACGCTGCTGTCAAGTCCCCCCGAAAGAAAACAGCACAGCGGAACGTCGCTCACGAGCTGCCGCTTTACCGCGTCGGTGATAAGCGCGCGGGTGTGCTCCGCTGTTTCCTCGAAGCTCTCGGTGTGCGGCGCGGCTTTAAGCGACCAGTAACGCCGCCGCTCAAAGCCGCTTTCGGAGAACTCCGCGCAGTATGCCGCAGGAAGCTCCGAAATATCGCGGAAAACGCCGCTCCCCGTTACGCAGGCGGGACCTATCAGCATTATCTGCGCCGCGCCCTCGGCTGTCACCACGGGAGCGACCTTCGGGTGCTTGAGCAGCGCCTTTATCTCGCTTGCGAAAATAATTCCGCCGTCGGTGAGCGAATAGTACAGCGGCTTTACGCCTATTCTGTCCCGCGCGAGGAACAATTTCCGCTCGCGGCTGTTCCATACGGCGAACGCGAATATGCCGTTGAACATTTCAAGGCAGCGCTCGCTGTATTCGGCGTATGCCCTGAGTACGACCTCGGTGTCGGAATGACCCTTGAACGAAACGCCGCGCGCCTGCAAGCCGCTGCGTATCTCCTCGGTGTTGTAAAGCTCGCCGTTGTACACCAGCGCAAGGTCGCCGCTTGTCATCGGCTGCTGTCCGTTTTCGGGGTCAATGACAATGAGCCTGCGGTGGACAAGGTACGCGTTGTTGTCGCAGTACGACCCGCTCGCGTCGGGGCCTCGCGGCGCAAGCGCACGGCTCATCTCCCCGAGAACTCCGCCCATGCAGCGCATATTGTCCTTAAAGCTTATCTGTCCCGCAATTCCGCACATAGCAATTCTCCTTTCGATATTCTCCTTTATTATACGCAAAAACGCGGCGCAGCGTTACATATTTTTAAAACAGGTTGAAATTTCCGACAGAATGGTGTATAATAATAATAAGAATAATTTCAAACGAAAGGACAGTTTATGTTATGAATATAGCGGTAGTGGGACTTGGACTAATCGGCGGCTCGATATGCAAGGCGCTGAAAGCCAATACATTTCACCATATTATGGGAATTGACACCGACAAGGAAACGGTAGCGAAGGCGCTCGATCAGGGCGCGATCGACGAGGAGATAACCCCCGACAGACTTGGCGAGGCTAACCTCACGATAGTTGCGCTTTATCCCGTGGCGATAGTTGACTTTGTAAAGCAGCACGCGGACAAGTTCCGCAAGGGCTCCATTGTAATGGACATCTGCGGCGTAAAGGGCTATATCGTCAGAAACTGCACCCCCGTGCTGGAGGAAAAGGGCGTTATATTTATCGGCACCCACCCCATGGCGGGCACGGAGCATTCCGGCTTCGACTATTCCACAGCCGACCTTTTCAAAAAGGCAAGCTTCATCATAACCCCGACCGAAAGCACGCCGCAGATAGCGATTGACCTTGTGTCAACTCTCGGCGCCTGCATGAACTTCGGGAAGGTAGTTATCGCAACGCCCGAGCAGCACGACGCGAATATCGCGTACACCTCGCAGCTCGCGCACGTTGTTTCCAATGCGTATGTAAAGAGCCCGTCGCTTTTCCGCGCGGACGGATTTTCCGCGGGCAGCTTTCTTGACCTTACGAGAGTTGCCTACCTTAACGAGGAAATGTGGTCGAGCCTTTTCATGTGCAACAAGGAAGCGCTGCTTTTCGAGGTCAACACGATAATCCATTCGCTGGAGCAGTACCGCGACGCAATGGTAAACGACGATATCGACACTCTGCGCGAGCTTCTCAAGGTCGGCAGGGAGCGCAAGGAAAAGAGCATGGAATTTTACGGTCAGGAGCGCAGATAATATGTCCGAAAAACAGAAGCCGCATATAAGCTACATCGTTTCGCTGTGCGGCATAATGTGCGGGCTTGCGCTGGCGATGATGTTCTTTTTGAGCATGGTGCCGTCGTTTGAGTACATCAGCCCCGCAGTGGCGGGCGTGCTTATCTGGGTCGTTCGGGACAGGCTCGGCGTTAAGTACGGGCTGGTCAGTTATATGGCGGTCGGGCTGCTCGGGATATTGTTCACGCCGAATTACGAGGCGTCGATGATGTTCATTTTCCTGCTGGGGTATTACCCGATAATACGGCAGTATATCATGAAAATAAGGCTCGGCGTGCTGCGCTGGGCGGCTAAGATAGGGGTATATACGGCGGGCGCGGTATGCGCTTATCTGCTGCTTATCTACCTTTTCAATATGAAGCAGCTTCTGGAGGACTTCGGCGAATTTGGAAAATATGGGTCGATACTGATACTGTTTATGGGAGCAGTCGCGTTTGTGATGTACGATATATTCCTCGGGCTGTTCTTCCCGTTTTATGAAAAAATGCTCAAGCCGAAAATTCAGAAGCGAATGAAATAAACCGATAAGGAGAAATTATGTCTGAAAGAATACCGCAGCGGCAGGATATCGCCGCAGAAAACAAATGGTCGATAGAGGATATCTACGCAAGCGACGACTTATGGGAAGCCGATTTCGCCAAGGCGAGAGGCTACGCGGAGAAAATAGCCTCATATAAGGGGCAGCTCTGCGCCTCGTCCGAAAAGCTGCTTGAATATATGAAGCTGGACGACGAGCTTTCGGTGCTGCTGGACAGCCTTGTGAATTACGCGCAGCGCAAAAACGACGAGGACACCCGTGCCGCGAAGTATCAGGACATGGTGAGCCGTATCGAGATGATGTACGTTGAGATCGCGGGCGCGGCGTCCTATGTAACTCCCGAGCTGCTTTCGATATCCGACGAGGATATGGAGCGGTTTTATAAGGAGCAGAGCGGGCTTGAGCTTTACAGGCGCATTTTTGACAGGATACGCCGCCGCAGGGCGCATATCCTCTCCGAGGCGGAGGAGCGCATAATGGCGCTGACGGGGGAGATGTCGGGCAGCCCCGACAACATCTTCTCGATGTTCAACGACGCCGACCTTAAATTCCCCGACGCCGTTGACAAGGACGGCAACGCGCATCAGGTAACGCACGGGAGCTATATCCCGCTCATGCAGAGCAGCGACCGCGTGCTGAGAAAGTCCGCGTTCGAGTCGCTGTACCACGTTTACGAGGG
The DNA here is from genome assembly GCA_051893715.1 of Oscillospiraceae bacterium. Classification (GTDB taxonomy): domain Bacteria; phylum Bacillota; class Clostridia; order Oscillospirales; family Ruminococcaceae; genus CAG-115. The sequence continues at coordinate 27,635 of JBJFHP010000198.1, read as the reverse complement.
CTTCAAGAACACCTCGGCGGCGGTGCTCTCGTCGCAGGTTAAAACGCTCGTTTTCAGGGCGAGAGCGCGTAATTATTCAAGCACGCTGGAAGCGGCGCTTGACGGGAACGAGGTCCCGACCGAGGTTTACAGCCGCCTTATCGAGGCTGTCCACGAAAACATGGGTTATATGCACCGCTATGTTAGGCTTAGGAAAAAGCTGCTCGGCGTTGACGAGCTGCACGCATACGACCTCTACACGCCGATAGTGAGCGACCTTGACATTAAAGTACCTTTTGAGCAAGCGAAGCGGGAGGTTTACGAGTCGCTCGCGCCCATGGGCGAGGAATACCGCGCCATTTTCCGCAAGGGTATCGAGCAGCGCTGGATAGACGTATACGAAAACGAGGGCAAGCGCAGCGGCGCGTATTCGGCGGGCGCAAGGGTACACCCGTTCGTGCTGCTGAACCACAAGGACACGCTTGACAGCGAGTTCACGCTGGCGCATGAAATGGGTCACGCGATACACTCCTACCTCTCCAACACCAATCAGCCCGTTGCCTATGCGGATTATGTGATATTTGTCGCGGAGGTAGCTTCCACCTGCAACGAGAGCCTGCTCATGCAGCACCTCCTGCGCAGCACCGACGACAAGAAGCGCCGCGCATATCTTATCAATTATTTCCTCGAGCAGTTCAGAACGACGCTTTACCGCCAGACGATGTTCGCGGAGTTTGAGCTGATGATAAACCAAAAGGCGGAAAACGGCGAGAGCCTTACCGCGCAGTCGCTGTGCGAGATGTACCGCGAGCTGAACAGGCAGTATTACGGCGACGACCTCGTTATCGACAGCGAGCTCGACATGGAATGGGCGAGAATACCGCATTTCTACTACAACTACTATGTTTATCAGTACGCGACGGGATTTTCGGCGGCGATCGCGCTGTCGCAGAGGATACTGAACGAGGGAGAATCTGCCGTTAAGGATTATATCGGTTTCCTGAGCGGCGGCTGCTCGACCGACCCCATTTCGCTGCTGAAGGGCGCGGGCGTTGATATGACGTCGAAGCAGCCCGTTGAAAGCGCGCTGAAGCTTTTCGGCACTCTGCTTGACGAGATGGAAGAACTCATGGGCTGACGGGAGAAATAATGGACACACAACAGGAAAAAGCATATATTGAGTTTCTGAAATCATTATGCGGGGAATTGCCGAACGCTGTCGCGCTGCTTGACAGAACGCTTTCCTGCGTTTACAGCAGTCGTCCCGCGCTGTTTTCGGAGGGAACGGCGTTTCAGAGCATCGTGCGCGGTGATCTGAGCTACCCCATGCGTGAATTTACGCAGATAAGGGTCATGATACGCGACGAATTTTACTGCGCGCGTATTGTTCCCATAAAAAACGAATACGGCGACCCGTGGCTTTATGTGTGCGAGCTTGTCAACGCCTCCTCCGCTTCGGATATCGCCGCGGACACCGACCTTTTCGCAAGGGCGCTTCCGGTGTTAAATTCCATCGAATACAACCTCGCGGGGCTGTGGAAAAGCACGAACGCGCTTTGCGAAAATCCGGACAGCGACAGTGCTGCTGCTGCGAATGTTGAGGCGATAAAAAGCTCGCTCGCGAATATCGGCTCGGTCACAAAGAACGCGGCGGAGTTTGCCGACATGATGTTCGGCGAAAAGGATCCCGTTGCGCTTGACGCCGCGGCGCTCATGGCAAGCCTTGTCCGCCGCTGCAACGCTGCGCTTGCGAAATGCGGCAGGCGGGTCGAGCTTCTCTGCGACAGCGAGGAGCTGGTAATCGGTGCGGACTGCCGTCATGCGGTGGCGGCGCTGGTGAACGCCGTTCAGAACGCGCTGCTGTATTCGCCGCGCGACAGCGTGCCTATCATAGCGGTGTACCGCGTCTGCGAGGGCAAGCGTTCTTTCGTTGAATTTAAGTTCACCAACGAGAACATAATGTTCACCGACAAGGATTTCAAGGACAGCGTAAGCGTTAATTTCAGCTATCAGCGCATAGGCTGGGGTATACCGATAATCAGGCGTTTCGCCGAGGAAAGTCACGGCAAATTCTCCATTGAGGACGACGGCGGCAGAATGTGCGTAAGGCTGACGCTGCCCTCTCCGACAGGCGAGCTTTCGCCGGAGGTGTCGCTCGAGCAGTTCTCCTATGTTTACTACAACACGGGCGTGCCGGATATCCTCGAAACGAAAATGCGCGAGGTCGCAGAGTTCTTCGGAGAAAACGGTTGATTTTAAAAAAATTCATTATGCTGTCACGCTGTTTTCATTTTTCAGAGGTATAATCAATTTGCATTCGGAAAACCGAATTTGCATGACCTCTCATTATTTCACGGCAGGTGCCGTCCGGCGTTTTTCGCGGCAATACCGCTGTTGTGCGGTGCGTCCCGACGGAACGCCGGTTTATACGGGCGTAATTTTATTATGAAAAGAAACTATCGTACAAAAAGGAGATACAGCCATGTACAAGATCCTTGTAGTAGACGACGAAGAAAATATCCGCGAGGTAATAAAGGAATACGCGGAGTTTGAGGGACATCAGGTGGACGAGGCGTGCGACGGAATGCAGGCTATCGAGATGGCAAAGGCTGCCGACTACGACATTATCATCATGGACGTGATGATGCCGCGCGTTGACGGCTACACTGCCTGCAAGGAAATACGCAAGTTCAAGCAGACGCCCGTGCTCATGCTTTCCGCGCGCGGCGAGGAGTACGACAAGCTGTTCGGGTTTGAGCTGGGCATTGACGACTATGTTGTAAAGCCGTTTTCGCCCAAGGAGGTCATGGCGAGGATAAACGCTATCGTAAAGCGCAACGCCGTGGCTGCGGCTCCCGCGGCGCCTGCCCCCGAAACGGAGAAATTCGAGGGGCTGGAGATAAACTTCACCTCGCGCGACGTGTTCATCGACGGCGTGAAGGCAAATCTAACCCCGAAGGAATACGACCTGCTTTTCTACCTTGTAAGGAACAAGAACATTGCCCTGACGAGAAACAAGCTTCTTGAGGAGGTGTGGGGCTATGATTTCTTCGGCGACGACCGCACCATTGACACCCACATAAAAATGCTGCGCAACAATCTCGGTCCCTACCGCAAGTTCATTGTGACGCTGCGCGGGCTGGGCTATAAATTCGAGGCGTAAGCATGAATTTCTTCCGCAGCATTAAATACAGGGTATGGGTGCGCTTTGAGATAGTCGTTGTCGCAATGCTTGCGTTTACCTATGTTTTTCTGATAGCAATGTTCCCGAGCTTTTACGAGTGGATGAAAACCTACGAGATAAGCGAGACCCTTGTGGATATCCGCACGCATTGGTACAGCGACGATATCGCGGACGTTGTGAACAGGGAAGCCAACGAGAAGAAAATGTACATCGAGATATATTTTCCCGAAACAGGCTATTCCTATGTTGCGAACAGGCTGGGCGGCAGCGTTTCGCTTGCGGTGATAGCCAAGGAGGGCTATCGCAGCGAGGTTCGCGAGAGCAGCACGGGAATGGTGTACCGCCGTTTCCGCGACGAGGCGGAGGACAACACTATCCTCATGGTGGGAAGCTACATCGGGAGCGACCGCTATGACCCCGACGCTTATGTTTTCATATGCAGCTATCTCCAGCCGATAGGCACAACGGTGAGCATTTTCGTGCGGCAGTTCTTTTTTGTCGGGATAATCATGATGATACTGACGATGTTCATGTCGGCGCTGTTCGCGAATAAGATATCCGAGCCGATAATCCGCATAAACAACGCCGCGAAGAGCCTTCCGCAGGGGAAATTCGAGATCGGCTGCGAAAAGAGCGACTACGCCGAGATAAAGCAGCTTTCCGCAACGCTTCAATCCGCGTCAAAGGAAATCGCGAAATCCGACGACCTCCGCCGCGAGCTCATGGCTAACATCTCGCACGACCTGCGCACGCCGCTCACCATGATAAAGGCGTATGCCGAGATGATACGCGACCTCTCGGGCGATAACCCCGAAAAGCGCGAAAAGCACCTTAAAATAATCATTGACGAAACGGACAGACTGTCGTCGCTCGTTAATGACATACTTGACCTGTCGAAGCTGCAGGCGGGCGTTACGGAAATGCACATGGAAACGTTCGACCTTACAGAGCGGCTTTCGGGGGTAATTTCCCGCTTTGACATCATGAAGGTGAACGACGGGATAATCATTGACCTTGAGGCGGAGGAGCACATTGTGATAACCGCCGACATAACCAAGCTCGAGCAGGTGGTCTACAACCTCATCAACAACGCCGTGACATACACCGGCGACGACAACACCGTTATCGTAAGGCTTTTCCGCAAGGAGGGCGGAATGGTGCGCTTTGAGGTGATCGACCACGGCGACGGCATTTCGCCGGAATATCTCCCGTACATCTGGGACAGATACTACAAAGTAAGCGAGCGCAACGGCACGCACAAGCGCGCAAAAATGGGCAGCGGAATCGGTCTGTCTATCGTTAAGAGCGTGCTTGAGCAGCACGGCTTCGCCTACGGCGCGGAAAGCACGGTAGGTAAGGGAAGCACGTTCTGGTTCGAGGCGCCCGAATACGTCCCCGAGGCGGAGCAGCCCAAGCCTGTGAAGCAGCGGCGGCTCACGCTGGAAAAGGCGGAGCTCAAGCCCGAGGAGCGCAATGCTCCCGACAATAAAAATAACTGATGAAAAGCGGCTGTCCGAGGTGGGCAGCCGCTTTGATCGTTATGAGAAATTTTACTTCTGCTTACCGACAGCGCTTATCGAATAGGTGAACGCCTTTTCCTCGTCGGGGTCAAGCAGCTCGATACCGCGCTTTTCAGCAAATACGCCCGTGCAGTCGTCGAAGTCAGCCGAGCCGCACCACGGCTCTATGCAGAGGAACGGCGCGTCCTTTGCCTGCCAGACGCCGAGGCTCGTGAAGTCGGGGAAATCCACGCGGACGCCGCTGTTATCCTTGTTCAGCAGCATCACCGAGCGGGAGCGGGGCTTGTCGAAATAGCACACGTCGTCGTAGAACAGCTCGTGCGTCAGCGGGAGCACCGTTTCGTTGTCGAGCAGCTTTCTGCGGTCGTTTTCGCGGTGCAGACCGCAGGAGAGGTCGTACAGCGGGCATTCGGCGGTTTCAAGCTTCGCAAATTCAAGTCGGTAGTCGGTAAATTCGCCGTCGCAGGCGAACGCGGGGTGAGCGCCGATACAGAACGGCATTACTTCCGCGCTGTTGTTCTTCACGCGGTAGGTGACTGTCAGCCCGTCAGCCTTTATCGTGTAGCGCACCGTGAAGCGGAAGTCGAACGGGAACATTTCCTTTGTATAGTCGCTCTGCTCGAGCGAGAACATAACGCTCGTCGGGGTTATAACCTCGGGGGCAAGCTCAAGATCCCGCGCGAAGCCGTGCTTTGTTATGCGGTATTCCTTGCCGCCGATGAGCGTTTTCCCGTCCTTCAGCGTTCCTATCATGGGGAAAAGGAGCGGCGAGGTCTTTCCCCAGAACGCGGGGTCAGCCCTCCACATAAGCTCTTTTCCGCCGACGCGGAGCGACTTGAGCTCGGCGCCCTTTGAGATGATCTTTGCGGAGCATTCTCCGTTAGAGATAGTGATTTCCATTTTTAACCTCCATTATAAAAAGTTCGGCTTGTCCTTTGTGCGCTTTTTGATCACAAATCTCAGCCACAGTACGACCAGAACGATAAGCGCGAGGAAAAGAACCAGCTTCAATATGATGTAAACTAAGCTGTACTCCGCGACGGTCAGCGCGTAAAGCCTGCCCAGCCCGTCGCGCATACACAGCGTTCCCGCCGCGGTAACAGCCGCTCTGCCGCCCTCGTAATTATCAAGCTTTGCGAGCTTTGTTTCCGCGGGGTCATTACCCTCGCCGGGGTCAAATATGGTGAAAAGGCACCAGTACCCCTCCATCGGCGCAACGACATACACGCGCGGACCGTTCCCATAGCAGACGAACGGCGCGGAGCCGCCTTTCATGTCGGTGAATTTTTCAATGACCTCCATATTAAGGCTGTCGATGATGAAAAATCCCTCGTCCGACGCTGCGTAAAGCCTGCCGTTGAACACGGCGGGCGGGGTGACATTGCCGCCGACCTCGCAGTAAACGAGCGAGTCCTCCTCCATTGTTCCGTCGTCGTTAAGGCGCAGCTTGTATATTCTCCCGTCGGCGGCGGGAATGTACACCGCGTATTCCCCCGCAAACGGAGCGCCCGTTATTTCCGCGCCGATATCCGTTTCGGCGAAGCCTGTTCCGTCAGCCCTGCGGACAATTAGCTTTGACCCCGCGCCGAAAATAATGCGCTCACCGCTCATTGTCGCGGCGGTGACATCGCCCGCGCACTCATATTCCCACACGACGGAAAATCCGTCCGTAAAGTCAACGCAGTAAAACCTGCTGCCGCTTTCAAGCTTAACGCCGAAATACGCATAATTTCCATCCAGCGCGACATCTGTCGAGATGTTCCCGCCGAAGCCTTTTGATGAAACGACCGACATATCATCGGTGTTTATCCTGTAAAGCGACGTCCTTGTCGGCTGAACGAGCGTCCCTCCGAGCGCCGCGCCGCGGCAGCTTTCGGACACCTTTTCGTTAAGCTCCGCGCTGCCGAGCAGCTCTCCGTTTCCCTCGGCGAGCTTTTTGACCTTGTTCCCAACGGGGAGAAGAATGTGCGTGCCCTCCGCGACGGGTACTCCCGCCGTATCAGCCTCGTCGGTGTTCCACTGAATATTGACGTATTTTGTGTCATACGGCGCTTTTGCGGGGATAGCCAGTTCGCTTTCCACCGCAAAGCCCGCGCTTTCCGCCGCCGCGCCTGCTGCCGCAAAAGCGGAAGTGAGCAGCGCCGCGCCCGTTAAGATGATGCTTTTAATTTTTCTGTTCATTGTTCTCGCTTTCTTTCTGTTCGTCAAGGAGTTTTTCAACATCAATGCATTCGCCGGTTGAAAACGCGTACAGATACATTTGCTTAACCTTAACGCCGGTGACCTCGGGGAGAATATCGGAGTAAATGCTAAGCTGCTTTGCGTAGTTGAGCTTTTCCCGTTCAAGGTTAGCCGCGCTGTCGCTCTTGTAGTCTACAAGCACTATCCCGCCGTCCTCATAGAAATACATATCCGTCCGTCCCTGAATGCTGACCTCGCCGCTGCAAGCAGGGTCGAACCGCGCGGCGGGCAGCTCGGCGTAGAACGCCTTTTCGCGCTCAACGCGGCTGCTTTTCAGCATACGCCGACCGAGCTCGCTTCCGAAAAACGCCGCTATTTTTTCGGGGATAACGAGCGCCGTTTCCCGCCACGTTATCTTCTTTTCATCGGCAAGGCGGCTTATCACGCGCAGGGTGATATCCGCGCGCTCCTCATCGGAGGCAGCGCCCTCAATGGTATCAAGCGGGAAATGCTCCATGATATGGTGATAGGCGTCGCCGATCTCTTTTCCCGTCGCGTTAGCGGCGCTTTCGTCGTCGGGCTTTCTGCCGTAAAACGACGGCTTCGTGAGATATACGACCGACTGCTCAAAATTTTCGTCCCCCTGATGAGCAAGCTCCGTCACGGCATATTTAGCCTGCTGCGCGGTGTCGCTTAGGTAGGGGTATTCGTACAGCATGACGCTTTTCAGCGCCTCGGTCTCCGCGTCGGTAACGCTGTCCGCGTCGGGCGGCGTTTCCTCGGGTGCTTGTGCGGCTTCATTTTCCGCCTGTGTTATTTCCTCGGAAATAATGTCCGCTTCGTTCACGGTGCTGTAATATATCCGCGTGTTTATCGGCTCGCGGGTGTTCCTGTCGAAAAGCTCGAGCGGGGAATTATCCCCGAAAAACGGGAACTGCTCCGCGTCGGCATAGCGCAGCATTGACGAGAGTATCCACTGAAACGGGGAAGTCGTCCTGAATGCGTCCTGCGCGTCATTTTCGGTCATGACGAGCTCCGACGGCGCTTTCGTGCTTGCTCCGACCATGATAAGCTTTTCCTGCGCGCGCGTCGCCGCAACGTAAAGCAGCCGCAGCTCCTCGCCGTATAATCGTTCACGATTGACTATTTTCAGCGCCTCGCTGCTGAGCGTTCCGGACTTATAGCGCAGCTTTCTGTCCACATAGGAAAGCCCGAGCCCCGCGTCATGGTTCATGATAACGGTGCCTCTCATGTCGTTCTGCGAGAAGCGGTAGTCAAGCTCGGCGAGAATGCATATCGGCATTTCCAGTCCCTTGCTTGCATGGAACGTCATTATTTTCACGGCGTTTTCCGCATCGTCGGGCACGCCCGCTTCCTCCATTCGCTGACGGTAAGCCTTGGTATTTGCCACGAAGCGGATAAAGTCGCTGAGGCTGCCGCCGTCGCGCTCCTCGAAATCCGCCGCGTATTTCCGAAGCAGCCTTAAATTCGCGGCGCGCTGTTTTCCGCCGTCGTAAGCGGAAACAATGGATATAAGGTCGGTCTCGCTGTATATCCTGCGGATAAGTCCCTCGACGGAGCTGCTGCCCTTGAAGAAGCGGTATCTGTGTATATCCTCCGCGAAACGGAGTATGTTCGCGCCGATGTTCCTCACAACGCCGCGTTTTTTCAGCTCCCGCTCGGCGAGCCGCGCCTTTTCGGAGGAACCCGCAGCTTCTGCGGCGGTGTCTGTGTCGGCGGCTGTTTCCGCGCCGTCATTGCCGCTTTTGTCCTCCGCCGCTCTTATGCAGTAGTTAAGGCAGCCGTACAGCGAGAAATAACGCAGCAGCCTTGAAATGGGCTTGATAAGCTCCTCGTTTTCTTCGACAGCCTCCGTGTCTATCCCGAGCGCGCCGAGGCGCAGCTTTGCGGCGTCAGCCGTTGAAACGCGGTATAACGGGGACATCATAACGCGCAGAAATTCCTCATCGCACAGCGGATTGTCGATAACGCGCAGAAGATCCATCACGAGGGTTATCTCCTCCGAGTCGAGAAAGTCGCGCCCGCCTGCGGTCAGCGCGGGTATCCCCGCAAGATTGAGCGCTTCCTTGTAAGCCTTGATATTGCCGTTCTTGCGGAGCAAAACGGAGAAATCCGAGTATCTGCACGGGCGCATTCCGCCTTTTCCGTCGGAAACCTCGAACCCGCTTTCAAGCAGCGACTTTATTTTCCCCGCGACAAAGTGCGCCTGCCGTATATCGCCATAGTCGCTTTCGGGCTCGCTTTCAAGCTCGGGCAGGTCGAGCATATGTATTTCGGTGCAGTAGTCGGCGGTCTTTTCGGGCGGTATTTCGGGGTAATCGGCGCCGCATTCGAGCTGCGAGCCGTTTTCGTAGTCAACGTCGCCGTATTCGCGCGTCATTATTCCCGAAAACAGGCAGTTCACGCTGTCGATAACGGCGCGGCGGCTTCTGAAATTCCTGTTCAGCGGGATAACGCCGAAGCCCTCCGCTCCGTCGCACAGCGCCGCCATGATGCGCGGGTCGCCGCCGCGGAAGGTGTATATCGCCTGCTTGACGTCGCCGACATAGAAGAGGTTGTTTTTCCCGTTGGAGATAAGACGGAATATTTCCGCCTGAACGTTGTTTGAGTCCTGAAATTCGTCCACGATGATACAGCTGAACCTGTCGGAAAGCCCTTTGCGGAACTCCTCGTTGTTCTTGAGCCTGTCGAGCAGCATGAGCTCGCAGTCCGAAAAATCGGGGTAGCCCGAGGATATCTTGAGCGAGGAATAGGCGCTTATGTAGAACTTAACGAGCTTCACGAACGTCGCGACAACGGCGCTCTGCTGCTCCAGAATATTCCGTTCCTCCTCATAGCTGAACGGAACGGCGCGCATTGCTTCGATGTGCTTTGCGAATTTGTTCTTGCTGTCGGTGAACTGCTTTCTGAGCTCGCTTTTCGGACCCTTGCGCGGAAGCTCGGCGGTGTTGGTTATCTTCGCGAGCGTATCGGAAAACTCGTCCAGCGCGGGCAGGTCGTTCTTTTCGCGCAGCGTACCCAGTGCCGCTTCAACGAGCTCGGCGGTGTGCAGGCAGCCGATGTAATAAAGGTTGTAATCATTCAGCACCTCGCCGCAGGTCTGCGCGAGAGCGTCCTTTCCGCCGAGAGCGGCGTTGTCGCGCTCGCGGGAGAGAAAATCGGAGAGCTCCGCGTTTATCCGCGCGAGCCTGTGAAGCTCCAGCTTTGCCTTATGCAGAAGCTTTTCATAGTTTTTTATGATAACGGGGAGGTACTTTTCCCCGAGCCTGCCGAGGTCGGCGTTTGCCGCCGCTTCCTCGTCCAGCCATTCAATTGCGCCGTCGTAGGAGCTTAGCGACTCCGCCGTGTCGGTTACGGCATTGCGGAGCGCGTCGTCGTTTTCGAAGCTGAATGTGAAGAAAAGCGCGTCCCTGTCCTCGGCGCTGATAACGTCCCCGTCGGGGGCGGGGCTGCCGTAGAAATAGTCCATTACCGCCTGCATCGCCTGCGCCTGCATAGAAGCCTTGCGCGCGTTGTCCGCCACGGCGAAATTAACGGGCAGGTCGAATATCTGCACGTTTTCGCGTATTACGTTAATGCAGAACGAGTCGATAGTCCCTATCGAAGCGGAGCGCAGCTTTATTATCTGCTCGGCGAGATAGCCGCGCAGCTCCTCCTCGTCGTCGCCGAGCGACTCCAGCTTTTCGCCCAGCCTGCGGTTTATCTTCATGCGCAGGTTATCGGCGGCGTTTCGCGTGAAGGTCATTATCGCGAGGGAGTCGGCGGGAATATTCGTTTCCCTGTCGGAAATAATGCGGATCACCCTGTCGACAAGAAGTGTGGTTTTCCCGCTTCCCGCGGCGGCGGTGACGACTGTGTTTCTGTCAATGGGGGAGAGGATAGCCTGTTTTTGCTGTTCGGTGTATTCGAATGCCATTTACTTCTCCTCCTTTGTTTTTTTGGCGGCTTTCTTCTTTGCCTTTTTCGCGTCATCGGCGGCTTTTTCAGCCTTTGCGACGTCGGTGAATACCTTGCCGCCGTTTCCGCATATCGGCGCGAAGCGGCAGTAGTCGCAGGGCTTCTTGTTCTTTCTGACGGAGCTTCCGTCGGGGCGCGTTATGCGCTCCGCGTATTTCAGCGGCATTGCCGTGAAATCGCCCCCGAATACGGTGTTAAGGTTGTCGGTGAGCGTTTTCATCACCCTGTCCCTGAACTGCGTGAAATCCGTTTCCCTGTCCATGATGTTATCCTCGGGCGGGAGGAATTTCGCGCGTTCCTTTTCGCGCTTTTCCTCGGGGACAGGCTCGGAGCCGTTTTCGGCGGCGATCCCGTCGATCACCGAGTCGGCGTAGCGGTTCATTTCCTCGGCGGTGTCGGCGTCGTAAACGTACATTCCGCTCTGCCTGTGCGCTGCGGAAAGCAGCGTGAATGCGCCCGTTTTATCGCTTATCGCACCGGATATCTTCGCGGGGGTGTAGCTCACTCCGCCCGCAAGGCAGCTGTCCTTGTTCGCCTCGCACAGCGCGAAAAGATAGGTCAGCATCTGCGTATTGATGCCGTATTCGGCGTTGTGCCTTGTGAACGCGCGCATTCCTGTCTTGTAGTCAACAACGCGGATAAAATTCCTGTTCTCGTGAGAGAAAATGTCCACGCGGTCGACAACGCCCGTTATCCGCACCTTTTCGCCGCTGTCCGTCGTCAGCTCGAGCGGGCTTACGTTAAAGGCAATTTCATTTTCGCCGTGCTGCTTTTCGGGCGGCTCGGGGGCATTTCCGTCCTCGTCGCACCAAAGCACTGCGGGCGGCGGGACGGTCGCGGCGGTATCGTTTTCGGGGGTGAAATACCGCGTGCCGCATTCAGCGATGTTGAGCTCGAAAAATTCGGGGCGGTATTCCCGCGAGGCAAATTCCGCCTGAGTAACGATGAGCAGATCGGTCGCGGCTGCCGCAATATTGTCATAAAGGTAGCCGAAGCGCTTGTCGTCGGTTATCGCCCCGCTCATTTCAAGGCTGCGGTATTCCGCGAGGTACTTTTTCGCGAGCGCGGAAATGCCCTTTCTGTCAAGCATGAAAAACTCGCTCATTGCCCCATGATAGCTTTCAAGCACGCGCTGCATTATGAAATGCACGGCGTTGCCGCGCTGACTTGCGTTGAAGCTGCGCTGTATCGTCTGGCGCACGCGCAGCCCGTTAAGGCAAAGGTACATAAAGCTGCACAGGTCGAGATTTTCCATTTTTGTCGCGGATATCTCGCGCGGGAGAAGCAGCGAGGAAATAAACGCGGGCATTTTCCTCGGGGCAGCGCCCTGCGCCGTGCGTTCCTTTTTGACCTCGCCGATACGGCGCACAAAATCCTCCTCGCCCGACTGCGCGAGCGTTTCCGCAAGGACTGCGTTTTCGTGTGAATTTGAATAAATGCCCGAGGCGAAGCGCTGCTTTGCGGCTGCAACGGAGCGGCAGAACAGCATATCGCCGCCGTCCGACGCCTTTTTAATATTAACGTCGGGGAACAGCGCGACGAGCTTGTCCATGACCTCGGAGCGCTGTATCTGCCGCCCCGTAAGGTCGGTTTCGGGGCAGGAAACGCACAGAAATTCCGACGGGAGCGACAGCGCCCTGTACGCGCGGTAAAGCGACAGGCAGTAAAGCTCGCCGGTGCTTTTTATGCAGTAGCCGCTCGGGTTTACGCTTTCGATATGGGTGATATTTTCGCGTATCAGATCCGTTTCAAACGGGGAGAAAACGCCGTTTGTTTCGGCAGGCGAGGGGAATGTATCCGCAGAAGCGCCGAGAATGAATACCGCCTTAACATTTGACGTCCTTGTGCGGTTGATGTCGCCGACAAGCACGCTGTCGAGGAACTGCGGCGGCTTCGCAAGGGTCGTCCCCGCGCAGATGTCGCGGAAAAGACGGGTGTAGTCCGCAAGGGATATCCTGTCCCCGCGCAGCCCGTTGTAAAGCGCGTCGAATATCCCCGCGAGGGTATCCCACAGGCGCTGATATGTTCCGGTGAGCGAGGGGTCGCTGACCTTGCCCTTAGCGTCGCAGCAGCGGCTGTAAAGCGCGGCGTTGATGTCGGTTTCCTCCATGATGAAGCGGAATATGCGCTCGGTCATTTCCGCGCCGTCAGCGCCCTTTATTGCCGCGCGGAGCCGCAGCACGGGCTCAACGACCGCCCTGCGTATCTCCTCGGGCTCGTTGAGCCGCTTTTCAAATATCTCGCGGATATCGTCGTTCATTTCCTTTACGGTGTAGTCGGGCTTTTTTATGTCGAACGGGTGCTTCAGCGCTTCGCCGCTTATTGCCCACTCGAAAATGTAGGTTTCCAGCACGTCGATGTCCTTTTTGGATAACGCGCGGCGTTTGCCGTTTTCGTCCGTTCGGCTGAGAAATCCCGTTTTGACAAGGCTCAGCACCGTTTCCGCCGAAAAATCGTTCAGCACGTTAAGCAGCGACATCACGAAGTTAACCAGCGGGTGATACAGAATCGGCTCGGGAATATCGCAGAAAACAGGCACGCCGTATTTCCCGAAGGAATTGAGCACATAGCTGCGGTAGGCTTTCGGGTCGGTGCAGAGCACGGCGATGTCGCGGTAGCGGATACCGCTTTCCTGCGCAAGCTGCTTTATGCGCGCGGCGGTGTAGTCGAGCTCCTCGCTGACATCGGCGGCGGCTATCGTTTCAATATGACCCTCCGCACCGACGGCGCTCTTTTTCCTGCCGAAAATATTGTCGGTCAGGCTGTGCAGCGGGCTGTTTTCGGGGTATCTGTCGGAAAGCCCGTCGGTTACAAACGCCGTTTCGCTTTCGTTTTCCTCCGCCGACTGCTTTATCCTGTCTATCTGACTGTTTATTGAGGAGAACAGCATTTCTCTGCCGGGGTCGCGGTGATTTGAATATTCGGTGACAAAGCCGAGCGTCACATTGTCCGCAACGGCGATAACATTGGACAGAAAATGCAGCTGACTTATCGTAAAATCGTTGAAGCCGTCAATGAATACCTGCGCGTCGTCGAATAGGATATGGTCGGAATTTGTGATAAGCTCCGCAGCGGCGGCGGTGAGGTCAAGGCTGTCGAAATAGTCCTTTGTGAGCCGCGCGTTATAGCTGCCGTAGATAAGCCCGACATCTGCCAGCTTTGCGCGCAGCAGGGAATTTCCGCGCAGGCTTTTCGTCCCGTCGGGGAGCTCCTTTTCCGCGTCAAGCTTTTCCTCGGAGAGGTCATCGGGGGATATCCCCGCGGTTTTGAGCATGGTCACGGTCTGCACCATTTTCTCGCAGAAGCCCGCCCGCTCCGCCACTCTTGAAAACGCGCGGAGGCTGTCCTTGTTTTCCTTGATAACGCGGTGCATTATTATGCTTTTCGCGATGTCGTCGGCGGTCGGTTTTTTGTCCCCGAGAAGCTTTATCAGCTCCTCCGAGAGCGACGAAAACGTGCGGATATGCACCTGCTCCGACTTACCGAGAAGCCCGTTTGCCTTGAGCGCGCGGTAAATTGCCTTCTCCGTTTCAAATTCAAATTGGTCGGGAACGATGTAGATGATATTCTGCGGTTCGCCGTTTTTTCCGAGGATAGAAATTATTTCCGAGCGGATTTTTTCCGCTATGTCGGAATTAGCTTTTCCGATGATGAATTTTGTCACTGTTCCCGCTCCTTTCCGTATGTTACCGTGTAAAGATTACTGCGCCCCGTTTTACCCGTCTGCGTGATAAGCCCGACCGCGCGGAGCACCTCCAGCCGAAGCGACGAAGCAGGCTCCTTTGCGGCGGCGCAGAACTGCTTTTTCGTAAAGCTTTCGGGAAGCCCCTCGGGGAGCCAGCGCAGGTAATCCTCGGGGCGCTCGAGCCGAATTTCCTCGACAATGGCGCGCGGAATTTTCTGTATGGTAAGCTTTTTCCGAACGCTCCTGCTGCGCATATCGGGGATCTTGCTGCCCGAGAAATACACCGTCTTGTCCACGCTTAACCGAACAATTATGAATGAAAGATTTTCGTTCGGGAGAAATTCCCGCAGGGAATAAAGCTCCTCGAATATTTTCAGCTTCGGGTTGACCCGCCTGCGCGGCGTTTCCTTAACCACCTCGCCGCTGTCCGTGCTGACGTAGAGCGTGCGTATATCCGCGTCGACGGGGTGAACGACCGTAACGCGGGCAGCACCGAGGAACTCGCGGAGCTTGTCCTTTAAGAGATAGAGCGAGCGGGTCTGTATCTCGAATATCCCGTCCTCGCTCACCGCGTCCGCGAAAAACCGTCCGAGTTTTATCTCCTGCTCGTCGGCGAACGGCGCGTAGTAGTTTTTCAGCACGGCGTGGATAAGCTTTTCGTTCTGCGTTCCGACCGAGCCGTGCATTCCTTTTTGGCGGGAAAGCGCGGCGTTCACCGCGGCGGCAAAGCGGCTTTCGCTTGTTTCGGGGCTTTCGCGCCGTGTGATGAAGTCGGCTACTGCGTCCTCGTCGTTCGTTCCGATTATGATGTCTGCGGCGCTTTTCAGCTCGCCGTTCGCGTTACCGACGGCAACGCCCGTGTCGGCGGCGGATATCATTGAAAGGTCGTTCCCGTTATCGCCGAAGCAGACGGTCCTGTCCGCGCCGACAAGCGCTTTCACCTGCGCGACAGCCTTTGCCTTGTCCGCGTCCGCGCCGAATATTTCGTACCACATCATGTCATCGTAGGTGTCCTTCATGAACGAGCGGGAGAAGCCGTTTTCCGCGCAGAAAACGCTGTCCAGCGCGCTTATCTCCACGGGCGGGTCAAACAGCGTGAAATAAAAAACGCGTCCCTCGAAAAGCTCGCCGTAACCCTCGACAGCGCGCAGCCGCCTGTCGCCGCGCCTGCTTTCGACGTAACCGCGAACCTCGTCAAGGCGGCTTTCTATGTAAGAAACGCGCTCCCTGCCGTCAATGTAGGAATAGACTATCGGGGCGAGGTCATGCTTGATAAAGAAGCGCTTCGCCGTTTCAAAGCTTTCGTCGGTGAATACATTTTCAATGATATGCTCGCCCGTTTTGGGGTCAACGACAAAAACCCCGTTGAATGTCACAGCGGGGCAGGTCAGATTAAGTTTTCCGAGCAGCGGGGAAGCGCTGTTGAAGGAGCGCGCGGTGGCGTAGGTGAACAGAACGCCGCTTTCAATGAGCGCGTTCAGCTTCTGCGCCGCGCTGTCGGATATCGTCTTGTCGGAGCGCAGCAGGGTGCCGTCAAGGTCGGTCGCGTAAAGGGTCATTTTTCCTCCTTGTTAAGGGGACAGTGCCGCGCGTATCCATGCGCGGGAAATGAGTTCACCTCAGAAATCGTTGCAGCCGTCCACAACGAAGCGGTGGTCGAGCATATATTCGCGCAGCTCTTTCATGGTGGGCAGACCGTCGTTGTCGCTTGCGTTCTGTATCTGAATGCAGCCCACAGCGTTCGCGCGGACTACTGCCTCGCCGAGCGGTATCTCCTCGCATATGCCGCTGATAAGCCCCGCTGCGAAGCCGTCGCCCGCGCCCACGGTATCAACCACAACGTCCGCGCGGAACGTCGGCGCAACGCCGCTTTCCATGCGGCTCTTGTAGAACGCGCCCTGCTTTCCGAGCTTAACGACTACCTTTTTCGTGCCGAGGGAGAGGTAATGCTCCGCAATTTCCTCGGGGTCGTTCAGCCCGCAGAGCTTTTCGGCTTCCTTCAGGCTCGGGAGGAACACGTCCGCCGCTGCCGCAAATTCATTCAGCAGCGCGATAGTTTCGGGGCATTCCGTCCAGAGCTGGCAGCGCAGGTTCGGGTCGAATATCACCGCGATATGCTCCGCGCGTGCGCGGGAAACAAGCCTGCGGGCAGCCTTTGCCGCGCCCTCGGATATAGATGGGAATATTCCCGAAAAATAAACGGCGCGGAACCCCGAAAGGTCTAACCCGTCAACGTCGCTCTCGCAGAGGAATGACGCTGCGGAGCACTGGCGGTAGTAATGTATGTCGAACTTTCCGCTTTCGTTTTTGCGGCGCGTCATGGCGCCTGTCTGGTGCTCGCGGTCGGTGATGATACGGCTGCCGTCGACGCCGTTTTTCTTAATAAACGCGCGTATTCTTTCCGCTCTGGGGTCGTCGCCGAGGCGGGTGAAATACACCGCGTCAAGCCCCAGGCGCGACAGCCCGACGGCTGTATTCAGCTCCGCGCCCGAAACGGAAGCGCGGAAATTCACCGCGTCGGAAAGGGAATTTCCGTCTTCTGCGGTGAGAAGCTCCATGGGTTCTCCGATAAGAAGTATCTTATTCATAAGGCACCTCCGTGAGGTCAGTTCTCAAAAAGTCTGATATTTCCGTCGGCGTAGGCGAAGCCCGCGAAGCCGCTGTTCATCAGCCTGTCAAGCATGGGCTTGAGCTTTTTCGGCTTGCGGCAGAGCGCCACGTCGTATTCCGCGCGGAGCTCCTCCGCCTTGTTGTATGCGGTCATGAAATCGTCGTCGTAGAGCAGGGCGATCTTTGCCTTTTCCGAGGCGGAGCGGTTCATGTCGGAAAGAATGCTGAATATTCTCTCAAAGCCGATGGAGAAGCCGCAGGAGGGGATATCCTCGCCGACGAATTTCCCGATGAGCTTGTCGTATCTTCCGCCGCCCGCAACGGAGCTGCCGAAGTTCTCGCTGCGTACCTCGAAAACCGTTCCGGTGTAATAGCCCTGCCCGCGCACGAGCGAGATGTCAAATTCAATGCCATAGCGCCCGTCTGCAATGGCTCTGCTGTTTGCGATGATGGAAGTCAGGCGGTCGGTGCATTCGGGGTCGTTTATTATTTCCGCAACCTTTTCTATCGTCAGCGGGAGCTGCGACAGAACGTCCGCGAAGCGGCTGACCGCATTTTCGGAATAACCCTTTTCGCGAAGCTCGGCGATAACGCCCTCCGCGCCTATCTTGTCAAGCTTGTCGAAGCTTACGCAGACGGACATGAGATCCTTGTCCTCAAAGCCCATGACGGAGAGCAGTCGGTTGAGCACGGCGCGGTCGTTAATCCTTACGGTAAATCCGCCGATATCCAGCGCAAGCAGCGCCTTTGCGGTAACGGCGATAAGCTCCGTTTCACACTCGGGGTTGGGGTCGCCGATAACGTCGATATCGCACTGCATGAACTCGCGCAGGCGGCCTTTCTGCGGGTTTTCGGCGCGGTAAACCTTGTCCATCTGAATTACCTTAAACGGCATGGTGAGGTTCTGCCTGTTCGCGGAGAAATAGCGGGTGAGCGGGAGCGTGAGGTCGTAGCGAAGCCCCATATCGCACAGCTCGCCGCCGTTTTCTAGCGCCTTTTCAAGCTTGTCGCCGCGCTTTAATATCTTGAAAATAAGGTTGAGGTTGTCGCCGCCGTCGCTCTTGTCGAGGTTCTCGATGTCCTCAATTGCGGGGGTCATTATGCGCTGAAATCCGTTAGCGCGGTATATCTCGGAAATTGTCCGGCGAATGCTCTCGCGCAGCTCCGCCTCGCGCGGGAGGTAATCCCTTGTTCCTTTTACGCTTTTGATCTTCATAAAATATGTTGTCCTTTCAAATTGTTTTAAAACAAAAACGTGCCGCACAGGTGTTGTAATAAATTCCGCAAAGCGGCATTCCTGCACGGGAATATTTGATTTTCTAAAGATTTAAAAAGCCCGCTTTGCGGGCAGAACAGCTTTTCCGACAAGCTAAGGCGCATTCGCGACAGCACCGTAAATGTCCTTTAGGGTTACTATATATTGATATTATATCACCGACTACCCTTTTTGTCAAGCCGTATGACATAAAAAGCGGCGGTATCTGCGGGAATACTTTCACGACGGGACAGCTTCGCTATTGACTTTACGGGAAATATCTGCTATAATGTATCTGTATAAGTATATATAGAATATTTCTGCTTTTTGGGGAAAATAAAATGAAGAAATTTCTTTCGGTGTTACTGTGCGCCGTAATATGCACGGCAACACTCTGCGGCTGCGCTTCGGAAAGCGCCCCGCAGGTAAATGTGATAGACGTCGGCGGGAGCGTCACGGGATCTTCAGGCGTAGGCAGCGACCCCGACGGGAGCTCCTCCGTTCCTCCGCTGCCCGATACGTCGCCAGCCGATACCCTGCACCATGAGGATACTGACCGCGAGTCCGAGCCTGCGACCGAGCCCGCCACCGAAACCTCCGCGGCAGCCGAAACAGACCATGCCGGAGTTCAAAACGAGCCCGACAATGCCGCTGAGCCCGACGATTTTGACGATTCCAATAATCCCGACAACACCGGCAGCACAGCTTCGTCGTCGGTCACCTCTGCGCAGACCTCCTCCGAGCCGCAGACCGCTGTGACTACCGTTGCAACAACGGCTTCCACAACCGCTTCAACAACGACATCAGCAACGGAGCAGACCTCCGCGCACGAGCCTGTCGAGCTGCCCGATAATACCGCGAACAGCTATTCGGCGCTCAACCATGCGGACGTAAAGGGAGTATGGATATCCTATATAGAGCTTGCGGATATCCTCACGGGAAAGACGGAGAGCGATTTCCGAAAGGCGATATGCGCGGCGTACGACAACTGCGTTTCGCTCGGGCTGAACACGGTTTATGTCCACGTCCGCTCGCACGGCGACGCTTACTACAAAAGCAGCCTTTACCCATGGTCAAAGTACGTCACGGGGACATTCGGCAAAGCCCCCGATTTTGACCCCTTAAAAATAATGATATCCGAGGCGCATTCGCGCGGACTTTCTTTTCAGGCGTGGATAAATCCGCTCCGTGCCTGCGCGGTGACGGATATTTCGGGAGAGAGCGGCTACCCCATTTATTCATGGGTCAACGGCGCGGACACGGCGGGGAAGTACGTCGTTAAGGTCGGGAGCACCTACTACCTTAACCCCGCATACGGCGAGGTGGTCGATTTTATTGCGGCGGGAGCGGCGGAGATAGCCGCGAATTACGACGTAGACGGCGTGCATATCGACGACTATTTCTACCCGACGACGGACGCTTCCTTTGACAGCAGCGCGTATTCGCAAAGCGGATACGGCACGATATCGGAGTTCCGCCTTTCGAACTGCGACAGGCTCGTCAGCGGGCTTTACGGCGCGGTCAAAAAAGCAAACCCGAGCGCGCTTTTCGGCGTGAGCTGTCAGGGGAGCATTGAGAACAACTATAACCAGATGTACGCGGACGTGAAGAAATGGTGCTCGCAGAGCGGCTTCACCGACTACATCATGCCGCAGATATACTACGGCTTTAACAATTCCACACAGCCGTACAGCAGGTGCGCGGCGGAATGGGACGCGCTTGCGCAGAGCGGAGGAATACCGCTCATCATCGGACTTTCCGCGTCAAAAATAGGGCTCGAGGATACCTGGGCGGGCGCGGGAAAAACGGAATGGATAACGGATAAGAATATTCTTTCAAGACAATACACCGAAGCGCTCGGACAGAGATCCTACGGGGGGATATGCCTTTACAGCTACCGCAGTATCTTCACGCCCGACAGCGCGGTGAAAACACAGGTAGACAAAGAAATAGCCGCGCTAAAAGCGGCAATGAACGATTAACGGGGAAATAAAATGAAAAAGCTGTTTCAAAGAATGACCGCGCTTGCGCTGTCGGCTGCGATACTCTCGGCGGGCGCTTTCGCGCAGCCCTCCGAGGAGGACTTCACCGCCGAAAACGCAGCCGCCGTAACGGAAGAAGTGACCGCGCCCGCTTCCGTCGGGAGGAACATAACGCTCCAGAACGGAATGCGCGCCGTTGAGTTACACATGGGCGAGGATATCGCAGCGGACGGAAGCACCGATCTTCCCGCATTGTATGAGGAGATCTCGGGCTACGGCATGAACGCCGTCATTATTGGTACATACGCGGACGGAGCGCGCTGCTTTGACCTTGAAATAAACAAGGCGGACGGCGGCGTGTTCGGTGCGGCTGCCGACGCTGCGCATGACGCGGGGCTGTATGTCTACGCGGCGCTGGATATCGGCGCGCTTGCCGCGGATATTGCCGAAGAGGGCGGCGGGCTCAAGGAGGGATTTTCGGCGGCGATACACAGGTTTACGATGAAATATGCCTGCGAGGGTATAATCCTCACCGATTATTACACCGCCGACACGCCCGCGATGCACGCGGAATATCTCCGCAGCGGCTCGGGGATAGGCTACACCAACTGGCTCTATGAAACGAATGAATACATGATAAGAACAGCCGCCGAGGCTGTCCGCGGGACAAGCAGCACAACGCCTGTCGGACTGCTGATAAGCGATATGTGGGCGAACTACACCACGCGCGAGGAGGGCTCCGTGACCGCCGACAGCGTTGAGGCGCTCACCGACGGCTTCTGCGATACGAAAAAATACGTCGAGAAGGGCTATGCCGATTTCGTTGTAGTCAAGGCTTACGGCTCGACGAGCGACGGTGCGCTCAATTTCGAGAACGTCGCGAGGTGGTGGTCAGACCTCACCGAAAGCGCGGGCGCAAAGACCTACATAATGCACCTTAACGAAAAAATAGGCAAATACAGCGGCTGGTATGAGGATCAGATCCTGCGTCAGCTGTCCGTTATGGAGGATATCCCCGCGATAAGCGGCAGCGCGTTTTCGTCGCTGTCGTCGCTGCGGGAAAACCCTCTCGGGACGACGGATACGCTGAAGAAATTCTTTGACGAGCAGATAAACACCGATACCATTTTTGAGGATCTCACCATGATATCGCCGTCGTCGCTCAGCTTTGTGACCTACGACAGCTCCGTTAAATTCATGGGAACGTTCGACGAGAACTTTGACGTATATTTTGACGGCAGCAAGATAAAGCTCAACGAGGCGGGCAATTTCTACTTTGTTAAGGAACTGAATGTCGGTCACAACAGCTTCACCATCGAACACAAGGGCAGGCAGTACAAGTATTCCATCGAGCGCCGCGTTGATGTCCTCAAATCTATTGAATCCGACAAGGACGTCAGGGTCGAGGGCGGGACGAATATCTCGCTCGTTGCCGTTGCGTACAGCGGCGCGAAGGTCACCGCCACGATAGGCGGCAAGACGATAAAGCTCAAGGAGCGCGAGGGCAGCGGCGAGGAGCTCGACGCGAACAGCTCCTATGCGAAATTCGTCGGCTATTACAAGGTCGGCGAGGGTATCATCGGGCAGGAACAGGATCTCGGCAGCATATCCTTCTACGCGTCCTACAAGGGCTCGGAGGAATATATGACGGGCGGCAGCGTCATCATTGAGGCGGAGCCGGAGCCGCCCAAGGAGATAATCGTTGATTTCACCGACGACCAGCAGAGCGTCGGCTCGGGCGAAATAGTCGGAACAATGGCTCCCGCAGTGACCTCGGAACAGACCGTCACCTATGTAAAGGTGCTGAACAACTACACCAAGGTCTATGACGGCAAGACGACGGGCGCTATCCCCTCGCCGCTGTTCTCGCAGCTCCCCGCGGGGACGCTCGATTATTACCGCTCGTCCTCGGACGGGTTTGTGACGACCACCTCGGGCAAGCGCTTCGCCGCGTCCGATGTGACAACGTTCAGCGATACGGGGCTGGGCTACAACGCGCTTTCCGTCAAGGCGATAGGAAACAGCGGCGGAAAGAGCTTCATAAAGCTGCACCTTGATTACAAGTCGGGCTTTAACGTCACCGCGCCCGTTTCGTTTTTCGAGGCTAACGACGGACCCTACGGCGTTGCTGATTTCAATGCGGATACGGTATACATAACCTTTGACAACATAACAAGCGTTACCGGTCTGCCGGGCTTTGAATACTGCACTCTTTTCAGCGCGGGCAAGTGGGAGACCGTTGAGGAGAACGGCGTGCCGAAATTCAGGCTCGCGCTCACGCTGCGGCAGGCGGGCATTTACAGCGGCTGCGGCGCATATTACGACGAAAACGGCGACCTTATGCTCACGTTCAATATCCCCACGGCTTCGCTTGCGGGAAAGGTCATTGTCATCGACCCGGGTCACGGCTACGGAAAGACCGCCGAAAAGCTTGACCCCGGCGCAATAGGCAACGTCACCGAGCAGTCGGTAAATCTCGCTGTGGCAAAGGAGCTTGAAAGCAGGCTCACCGAAATGGGCGCGACAGTCGTCCGCCTTAAAACCGAAAGCGAATTTATCCTCACCCAGACCCGCCCGACCGTCGCCCGCAGCTACGGCGCGGATATGTTTATTTCGCTGCACTGCAACAGCGCGCTCAGCACCACGGCGCACGGCGTTGAGGTGTACTATTTCACGCCGTTCTCACAGCCGCTCGCGAGTGCGATAAACAGCAGCCTTTCGGGTTATTTTGACAACACCGTCTACGCCGACGGCACAAGCAGCAGCCGCGGCGCGAAATACAGCTATTACTGGGTAACGCTTCAGCAGGATTTCCCGTCGGTGCTTGTTGAAATGGGCTTTATCTCGAACGAGCGCGAATGTATGGCAATGGCTGACAGCACGCACCAAAAGGGCATGGCGAACGCTATCGCAAACGGCGTATACGCGTACTTTGCCCGCAGCGGGCTTTCCTACAGCGGCAGCGGAAGCAACACGGCGGATAACACGTCCACACCGGATACGCCCGATACTCCGGATACAAGCGATACGAGCGGCACGGGCGATACCTCGGATACGCCCGATACAACGGATACAGCGGAAACGTCGGGAACAACCGATAGCACCGATACCTCCGAAGCGGGAAATACCTCCGAGCCGACAGGGGACGCTTCCTCGTCGGATACATCGGAGCCGTCCGACGGAACTACGGACGTTTCCGATAACCCTGGCGGGGGGATAAGGGTCGAATGACAGGATTTGACCGAATAAATACGCGGCAGGCAGATAAAGCGCCTGCCGCTTTTTCGGTATTGCACGCTTTGCGCGCGCAATGGCGTTAAAATTTTGTATACTACTTGAAAAAACGGCGGAAATCTGTTATAATAATGTTGTATTGCCGAGAAGCGCGGTGATCCTTCCGCGGCGGCTGCAATCTTTACATGATGAGGTAGAACAAATGAGCAATGTCACCTATGAATATATCCGCAAGAACAAGGATATACAGACATATATCAACTACGCCGACGCAGCGCTGAACACCATTGGCTACACCGAGCACTCCAACGCGCACGTCGAGCGCGCAGCGGCGACCGCGTACATGATCCTCGACACGCTGGGCTATGACGAGCGCACCTGCGAGCTTGCGGAGATAGCGGCTTATATGCACGACATCGGAAACGTCATCAACCGCATTGACCATGCGCAGAGCGGCGCGGTCATGGCGTTCCGTCTGCTGGATAATCTGGGAATGCCTGCCGACGAGATATCGCTGATAGTTTCCGCGATAGGCAACCACGACGAGGGCACCGCAATGCCCGTCACACCGATAGCAGCCGCGCTTATCATTGCGGACAAGTCCGACGTGCGCCGTTCGCGCGTGCGCAGCAAGGACGGACCGTTCGTCCCGAGCGACGAAAACCTCGCGAAGGATATCCACGACCGCGTTAATTATGCGGTGGAAAAGTCGTCGCTTTCCTTTTCCGAGGACAAGAAAGAGGTCATTCTGAGCCTTGTCATTGACCTTAAAATCAGCCCTGTCATGGAGTATTTCGAGATATTTCTCTCGCGTATGGATCTTTGCAGGAGCGCCGCGCAGTTCCTCGGCGTGAAGTTCGGGCTGGTAATAAACGGCTCGCGCATTTTGTGACAATTTTCGGGAGGTGCTTATGAATAAGAAAGGAAAACGGGCGCTGCTGGCGGCAACGGTATTTGTTGCCTCGCTGAACATGAACGGCTGCGGCGTATATGGCCCGCCGCCCGACGATCTGCTCGTGTCTGTTGACCCCAATCAGAACGAATGTGTTTACGGTCCTCCCGAGTATTTTGAAGAAATTCGGGACGCTTCCGAGGGCGAAAAAGAGGCGGTCGATAATGAAATATTCGCGCTTTTAAGCAGCGATGACTACAAAGTGCTGGACGCGGACGGAAAACGCGAACGTGTGCTGGAGCTTATGCGCCGCCTTGCTGCCGAGGGCACCGAGGAATACCCCTATCCGCTTATCGGAGAATATTCCGCGCCCGATAGCGGCGACAAGGTATTTTTCGCGTACAACGACGGCAGCGCGGGCGAGGTGCCGCTGAGCGAGAACGGCAGCGGGGGAAAAACCGATGAATAACATCAAATACGAGCACATGGCTCAGCTTGCGGAATACAAGAAAAAGCTGTGGCAGCAGCCCGAGCTTCGCAATCTCTTTCTTGAGCTGACGCTTCGCTGCAACGAGAGCTGCATTCACTGCGGAAGCAAATGCGGAAATGTAAAGTCCGAGGAAATGCCCGCAGAGGTATATTTTCGTTTTCTCGACAAAATAAAAGCGGATTTCGGCGGCAGGCTGCCCATGCTCTGCATAACGGGCGGAGAGCCCTTGCTGCGCAGGGAGCTTTTTGACATCATGGGATATGCGGGCAAGCTGGGTTTTACATGGGGAATGACCAGCAACGGAACGCTTATTGATGATGACGTTGCCGAAAAGCTGTATAAATGCGGCATGAAAACCATTTCTGTCAGCATTGACGGTCTGCGCGAAACACATGATACATTCAGAAATACAAAGGGCGGCTATGACGCGGCGATGAAAGGGATAAATGCCCTTATAAACCACGGCGGCTTCAGCCACGTTCAGATAACCACCGTAATTCATAAACAGAATATCGATCAGCTTGACGAGCTGTATGACATAATGTGCGGCATTGATATAGATTCATGGCGCGTGATCAATATCGAGCCGATAGGCAGGGCAAAGGAACACCCGCAGCTCCTGCTTGACGCCGCCGACTACCGCAGAATGCTTGACTTTATCAGGGAAAAGCGCGGCATGGGTATGCCTGTCGTTTACGGCTGCTCGCATTACCTTGGCGCCGAATATGAGCGCGAGGTGCGGGATTGGTATTTTCTCTGCAATGCGGGGATATACACCGCGAGCGTGATGGCGAACGGCGATATCGGCGCCTGCCTTGATATCGAGCGCCGCCGGGAAACCATTGAGGGGAATATCCTGCGCGATGATTTTACCGAGATATGGAAGAACGGCTTCCGTTATTTCAGAGCGCCGCTTGACAGCCGCAGCAGGACGTGCTCCGATTGCAGCTCAAGGCTGTATTGCGGCGGCGGGGCGTTCCACAGCTGGGATTTCGACGGCTGCGAACAGCGCGTATGCTTTAAAAATGTGCTTTTTTCGTGAGATTGCCGTGTTTGGGGTCTTGTCAAAATGTTAATGCGTTCGGGGCGTGAATACTATATCTATGGTATATTGACGGTTTTGCCCCCGCATTTACCGCATATTTAAGATATTTCGTTGAATTTTTCAAAAAACACTTGCAATTCCGAAAGATTTATTGTAAAATAAGAATGGTGCTTTTATGTCACCGCAGGGTGCGGTCTGTAATTTTTTACCGATAGGAGATTAAGATGATGTACACGTTGTCTGACTTCGCTTCATTTGAAAAATCGGCGGGATCTTACAGAATAATTGCACACAAAAACGGATTGTAACTTTTAGCTGTATCCTTATACAGCTATTTTTATTTGAAAGGAATGATCGGATGTCACAGACAAAAAAGGTCGCTATCGTAATGGGCAGCGACAGCGACTATCCCGTTGTAAAAAAGGCGGGCGAGGTGCTGCACGACTTCGGCGTGCCGTTTGAGATGAGGGTGCTTTCCGCGCACCGTTCTCCCGCACAGGTAGCCGAATTTGCGAAAACCGCGCGCGAAAACGGATTCGGGGTCATTATCGCGGCTGCGGGTATGGCGGCGCACCTTGCGGGCGCTATCGCCGCAAACACCACTCTCCCCGTTATCGCTATCCCCGTAAAGGCAAAGGCGCTGGAGGGCGTTGACGCGCTGTTAAGCTCCGTTATGATGCCGCCCGGAGTTCCCGTTGCAACAGTTGGAATTGACACTGCGGCGAACGCGGGACACCTTGCGGCAGAAATGCTCGCAGTGTCCGACAGCGAACTCGAAGCGAAGCTTGACGCGTTCAGAAAGAAGCAGAACGAAAAGAACCTTGACGCCGACAGAAAAATGCAGGAAACAGTTAAGGAGATCACAGGCTGATTTTACATCAATAACGTGCTGCGGCACATGGATAAAAACATTGAAAAGGAGATCAATATCATGGAGTACAATAAGTGCGAACAGCTTTACGAGGGCAAGGCAAAGAAGGTTTTCGCGACAGAAAACCCCGATTACGTTATCGTATCCTACAAGGACGACGCGACAGCGTTCAACGGCGAGAAGAAGGGCACCATCAGCGGCAAGGGCGTTATCAACAACAAGATGACGAACTATATGTTCGGTCTGCTCGAGAAGGCGGGCGTTCCCACTCACCTCGTTGAGGAGCTCAACGACCGCGAAACTCTCGTAAAGAAGGTGGAGATAGTTCCCCTTGAGGTCATTGTAAGAAACGTTGCTGCGGGCAGCTTCTCCAAGAAGCTCGGCATCGCAGAGGGCACACCCCTCAAGACTCCTACGCTGGAGTTCAGCTACAAGTGCGACGAGCTGGGCGACCCCTTCATCAACAGCTACTATGCGCTGGGGCTCGGTCTTGCGACGCAGGAGGAAATAGACACCATTTCCAAGTATGCGTTCAAGGTAAACGAGTTCATGCTTGACTTCTTCAAGAAGCTCAACATCGACCTCATCGACTTCAAGATCGAGTTCGGACGCTTCCACGGTGAGATAATCCTTGCGGACGAGATCTCTCCCGATACCTGCCGCTTCTGGGATTCCACCACTCACGAGAAGCTTGACAAGGACCGCTTCCGCAGAGATATGGGCGGCGTA
>JBJFHP010000197.1:3847-7872 GCA_051893715.1 Oscillospiraceae bacterium | reverse complement strand
TATTTCTCCGTAAGCGTCAGCCCGCATTCCTTTTCGTCGTCGTTGCTCGTTTCGCCGATAAGACAGGGCTTGCCGGCGTCAAGACCGAACTCCTCGGGCGTTACCGTGAACGGGAAGCCGAAGTAGGGCTTCTCCCACATATAATAATGGGTACTGTAAAAATCTATCGCGGAGTTTTCAAGCCCGGTGAGCTCCTTTAAGTATTCGTCCGAAAGCTTGTCGCCCTCGTACTTGGCGGAGTTGTACTTTATCATAGCAAATCCCACCGTAACGGGCGTGGAGCAGGTTTCGTGAACGACAGAGGTGCATTTTCCGAAGAAGTAGCTTAAATCGTCCCACCCTATCTGACCGCATTCGGAATTTTCGTGCACCCAGTCGGGCTCGTTCATCAGGTCGACGGAGAACAGGTATTCCTCCTCGCCGAAGCGCTCGCAGAACTCCCTGACATACTTCTCCGCGAAGCTGTCGCAGCCCTGCTTATTTGTTATCATTGCGCGGAAATTCTCGCCCGCCGCGCCCGCGCTTTTGAAATGGTCGAAGGAAAGCAGCGTTGCCATTATGTAGACATGGTGCTTTTCGGCTATCTCAAACAGCTTTGCGAGGTCGTCCCAGTGGCTGCTGTTTATGCCCTTGACTACAACGTTCCCGTCCTCGTCCTGCCTGAACTGCACGGTACCGCCGCCGTTGCAGTTGAGCCATATTCTCGTGGCGTTAATTCCGTCGGAGGCAAGCTGCTCAAATGTGCTGTCCCAAAATTCGTAGTCCATGTTGCCCACAAAGTCGTTCCAGCGGTGCCACGGTGTGTTTACGCCGTTTATCCACAGCTCCTTGCCGTCTGCCATGAATTTATTGCCCTCGATATACACCTTCCCGTTTGCGGCGGGAACGTCGGTGTTTTCGGGCAGCGCCGCGTCGGTCGTTCCGGTCGGGTCGGACGCGCTGCCGGTCGCTTCGTCCGCACCGGAGGAAGCTCCGCTGTTCGTGCAGCCCGCCGAAAGCAGCATTGCCGCAGACAAAGCCGCAGCCGTTATTTTCTTCATAAAATTATTCATTTCTTTACCTCTCATTACACCATAATAACCGCGCGAAAAAGGTTACCTTACCTATTCCCACAGCGCCGCAATGCCCGCGCGGAAGCGGTTAACCCACCTTAACCCACAGCGCCTCAACGCCCGCGCGGAAACGGTTAACCTACCTATACCCACAGCGCCGCAACGCCCGCGCGAAAAAGGTTTTCTTACCTATACTCACAGCGCCGCAATGCCCTCGCGGTAACGGTTTTCTTACCAAAAACCGCCCCTCATATCTCCGCTACAAGCGCCGAGCAGCCGCCCATTACCGCCGTGCCGCCGTTTATCTCGGTGTCACCCACGGAAAACAGCACGCGCTTTGCGCCGCACTCGACGAGCGCGCTCTGCGCCGACGGGTTTATTATCACCATAACGCGCTGCTCCGCGCATTCGCGGATATAGGACATCGGGCAGCCGTCCGACAGCCACGTTATCGCCGAGCGATTGAGCAGCGCGGGGTTTTCACGCCGAACGGCGATAAGCCGCTTCATCGTGGTGTAAAGCGAGCCTTCGTCAGCCATTTCAGCCTCGGCGTTTATCTGCTTATATTCACCGCCGACGGGGATATAGAGCCTGTCCGCGCGCGCCGAGGAAAAGCCCGCGTTCAGCCCGCCGTTCCACTGCATGGGCGAGCGGGCGCCCGTCCTGCCGTAGCCGCCCTCCACCGAGGTCAGCCCCTCGACCTGCTTCATGCCGAGCTCGTCGCCGTAATAAATGAACGGCGCGCCGGGCATGGTCAGCAGAAAAACAAACGCGGTCTTTAATTCGTCGGGGTCAAGCCTGCGCGCAAGGCGATCCATGTCGTGGTTGCCCGAGGGTATGCAGATGAGCCCCTTTCCGTCCGTCTTTTCGTAGTTCTCCTTGTATTTCGCGATAAACTCCGCGGCGCTGCCCTTGCCCTTTTTGGAGAAATAGGGCTTGTCGCAGCGGAAAAGGTCGTTGTAATGCGAGGGTCCGAAGTGCAGCAGGAAATCCATGTGGAACCCGCCGAGCAGCGACTTGTCCGGCTCGCCCCATTCCGAAACCAGCACCGCCTCGGGGAACTCCCTGTCAAGGAACGCGCGGAAGTCCTGCCACAGCGCGATATTCCCCTTCCCCTCGGGGTCGTTCTTGACGAGCGAGCCCGCCATGTCCACGCGGAAGCCGTCACAGCCCGCGCTCAGCCAGAAGCGCATTACGTCCTTTATCGCCTCGCGGGTCGCAAGCGGCGCGGGAGCGTCCATCGGCTGCTGCCACGGGCGCTCGGGCTTGAAATAGCCGTAATTCAGCGCAGGCTGCATCGAAAAGAAGTTCAGCGCCGCGCTTCCGTCGCGCTGCGATATTCCGCGCAGGCTGGGCAGCGGAGCGGTGTCCTCCCATATTGAGTCCGTCCAGATATAGCGGTCGGAAAATTCGTTCCGCTCGGGCTTCATCGACTGCACGAACCACTCGTGCTCCACCGAGGTGTGCCCCGGAACAAGGTCAAGTATGACGTGCATTCCGCGGCGGTGCGCCTCGCGGAACAGCCTTACGAGGTCCTCGTTCGTGCCGTAGCGCGGCGCGGCGGTAAGGTAATCCTTGACATCATAGCCCGCGTCGCCGAACGGCGAAAGAAAGCAGGGGTTAATCCATATCGCATTGCACCCTAGCTCTTTTATGTAGTCAAGCTTCCCGATAATGCCGTTGAAGTCGCCTATCCCGTCGGAATTTGTATCGCAAAAGCTCTGCGGGTAAATTTCATAGAACACCGCGTCGTCCAGCCATGCCGCCGTTCTTTTTTCGTTTGTCATTTTATCCACCTCTGAAAAAACAGTTATTCCCAATCAAGCAAAGAAAAATCGCTTCGCCCGAACTTATTTTATCATATTCGGGGCATAATAGCAAGTGAATTATCCCCGAAACATCAATATAGAGAGTTGTATTTTACAGTATTTACCACCAAAGTGTAATAAAACTGCATTTGAAATTCAAATCATGTCACATTTACTTGACATATCAATTATAATAAAATCAGGGACGAATGTAGCGGGACATTCAAAAAAATTAAGGATTTAAGGAGTAATGATATGTTTAACAATAGAACATCCGACGGAAGAAACAATATCTGCGGCGTAAAGATCGCAAAGCTCAGAAAGAACCTGAAAATATCACAGCGTCAGCTTGCCGACAACCTTCAGATGATAAACCTCGACATTGACAAGAACGCTATTCAGCGTATCGAATCGGGGCAGAGATTTGTCACCGATATCGAGCTCATCGCCCTTGCAAAGGTTTTCAACACCACGATCGCGGAGCTTCTCAAAAACGATTGATCTGAACAGGCTTAAACGTCCCAACAAATAACCGCGCTTTGTTCATAATAAATGATCAGGTCTGCTGTACCCGTCACGGTTCAGCAGACCTTTCCAATTATACGGAGCTTATATCGAACTCGGCGACCTTTGTGCGGGGCTTGGTTTTCATGCGCTTTAAGCGGCAGGGGGTTTTGTCGTAATATTCGATTTTCAGGCGGTAACCTGCGGTATCCCCGAATACCGCCTCGCCTATCTCCCACTGCTTTATCGCACAGCCCGAAAGGTGCTTTTCAATGTATGCGATGTTATTTGTGACCGCCTCTAAAATATTCTCACCGCAGATAAGATATTCCTTGCCGTTTTCAATGCAGATCGAATATGTTATCATGGAATACTCGCCTCTTTCTCCGGAAGACCCGGAATTTGCTTGTATATTTATTATACAATGGCAATCGGCGCTTGTCAATAAGTTAAGCGATATCATTCTGACAAATATATCTATATCAAAATTGATATATTGCACAAAAAAAGAGCGTAATACGTTAAAATATTGTTAAGAATAAGAGAAAACAGGAGAAAATCCCCAAAAACAGGAGCTTTCCCCAAGCGATCAAGCGCCGAGCGGAGCGAGGGCGAACCCGCTCCCGAAGGGAGCGTTCAGCGCCGAGCGGAGCGACGGCGC
>JBJFHP010000197.1:0-3747 GCA_051893715.1 Oscillospiraceae bacterium | reverse complement strand
CGCAAATGCTGGTACGCCTGATGCGATTCGAACGCACGACACACGGCGTCGGAGGCCGTTGCTCTATCCAGCTGAGCTACAGGCGCGGATATAATTTGTCAAGAATAGCATAATACCGCGCTTAATGACAGCGCGGTATCAATGGTGAGCCATCCGGGACTCGAACCCGGGACACCTTGATTAAAAGTCAAGTGCTCTACCGCCTGAGCTAATGGCTCGTTGCATTAAATTGACAACAGTAATATTATATCAGATGAAACGGCTTTTGTCAAGCCCTTTTTTGATTTTTTTGGGACAATGCAATTCCCTATTGCAAAAAAGGGAGTTGTGTGGTATAATGTGTAGGAAGAAAACTACTTATTTTATACGGTGATGTCATGAAGTATTCATTGAACGCAGGCGAGTGGAACAGCGTTTTCGCTGTGCCGTCGGGCGTTGTCGATAAATATATAAAGCTCGCGGGGGGAAATTCGCTGAAGCTGCTGCTGTTCCTGCTCAGGCACGGCGGTGAAACCTTCTCGGACGAGGAGCTGAAAAGCGCGCTCGGCTTCCGCGAGGTCGGCGAGCTGGAGGACGCCGCCCTTTTCTGGGTGCAGCGCGGCGTTATCCGCTACGATACCGAAAAAACCGCCGGCGATACCGACGCGTTCTCCCCCGCTTCCGTTAAGCCCAAAAGCATTGCTTCCGCACAGCTTACCCTCGACGATACCGCGCCCGAAAGCCCCTCGGGATCGCGCCCCGCTCCCTCCGTAAAAAAGATCTCCCCCGACAGCGGGATTTATGTTTCGGGCGGCGAGATCGCAGGTCGGATAAGGTCAGACCCCGAAATAGAGGCGCTGTTCGACGAGGCACAGAAGCTCTACGGCAGAGCCCTCCGCCCGCGCGAGTCGCAGACCGTTATCGCGCTCGTCGACCACTTCGGTATCCCCGCAATGGCGGCGGCAATGCTGCTGAAATATTGCTTCAAAATAGGCAAGACCACCCCCAGCTACATAAACACCGTCGCCAAAAGCTGGAGCGACGATGAGATAAACACCATCGAGCTCGCCGACGCGCGTATTTCCGCCATGGAAAAGCAGAACAGCGTTGAGGAAGCCCTGCGCGAGGCAATGGAGCTAAAGTCCAAGCTTACCCCCGAACAGCGCAGATTTATCGCCGTCTGGACGGAGGACTGGGGCTTTAACACCGAAATGATAATGCTCGCTTACGATATCACCGTTAATTCAACGGGAAAAGCAAGCTTCGCCTACTTAAACAGAATACTCGAAAACTGGAATAACGCGGGAATTAAAACAAGAGCCGCCGCCGAACAGCAGAACGCTGCCCACAGGCAGAAAAGCGCAGAGCCCGCCCCCCAAAATTCCTCGTTCGACATGGACGACGTTATGTCGCAGATAAAGAAACGCTACAATCAGAGCTGAGGTCATTTAAATGAGCATTAACGCAAAATATTATGAGGCAGCTCATTCCGCGCTCGAGGCGCGCAGGGCTGAAAACAAGCTGAAAGCGGATATGCGCCGCCGCGAGGTGTTCGCAAAAATTCCCGAGTACGCCGAGCTATCCGTAAGGCTCGCCGACACCATGACGCAGATGTTCTCCCTTATTCTGGCGCATGACGAAAACACCGCCGAAAAGCTTGCCAAAATAAAGGACGAAAACCTCGCGATACAGCAGCGCATGAGCTGCCTGCTCGAGCAAAACGGCTTCGGCAGTCATTACCTTGACCCCATCTACACCTGCCCCATATGCTGCGACCGGGGCAGCAAGGACGGCAAGTGGTGCGAGTGCTTCAACAAGCTCGTCTACAACGCCGCCACCAACGACATCAACGAGCGCTCCCCGATGAAGCTTTGCAGCTTCTCGTCGTTCCGCCTTGACCTCTACCCCGAGGCAGTCGACCCGCAGTTCGGCGCGAGCCCGCGGAAAATCATGGGGCTTAACTACGACGAGTGCGTGCGCTTCGCGGAGAATTTCAGCGGGCGCGGCAGCGGTATCGTCATGATCGGCGCAACCGGGCTCGGAAAGACCCACCTCTCCCTCGCGATCGCGGGCAGGGTCATTGAGCGCGGGTTCAGCGCGGTGTACGTTTCCGTTCCCGAGATATTGCGCACGCTCGACCGCGAGCAGTTCCGAAAAACCGACGAGGACACAATGTCGCTCATCACGGTCTGCGACCTGCTCATTCTCGACGACCTCGGCGCGGAGGCGTCCTCGGAGCGCAATGTTTCAATGGTTTACGAGCTGATAAACTCAAGGATAAACAGGCTGCTCCCGATAATAATAAACACAAATCTCACCACAAAGGAGCTCCGCTCGCGCTACACGGACAGGCTGTTTTCACGAATGATGAGCATGAACACGCTCGTTTTCTGCGGCAGCGATAACAGGCTCAGAACATTGCAGGGCTCCGCAGTTTAACGCGGCGGGAACAAAGGCGCTCACACAACAAGCCGAATTTCCGCATTACGGCGCGGCAGTCACGCAGCAGCGGCAAAATCACGGCGCGGCGGGAACAAAGGCGCTCACACACCAAGCCGAATTTCCGCATTACGGCGCGGCGGTCACGCAGCAGCGGCAAAATCGCGGCGCGGCGGGAATTTGACATTAACACAAAAAAACAGCATTCTGCTGACTGATAAGGAGGATAAACAGTATGGGAAAACTAAGGATAGGCATTCTCACGAGCGGCGGCGACTGCCCCGGACTTAACGCCACGATAAGAGGCGTCGCAAAGGCAACCTACGAGGCGTTCGGCGAGGATAAGGTGGAGATAATCGGCATTCACGACGGGTATCACGGGCTTATCCACGGCGTTTACAAGACCATGGAGCCGTCCGATTTTTCGGGAATACTCACGCAGGGCGGCACGATACTCGGCACAAAGCGCACGCCGTTCAAGATGATGCAGATAATCGAGGACGACAAGGTGGACAAGGTAAAGGAAATGAAGCAGACCTACAAGGACCTCAAGCTCGACTGCCTGTTCACGCTCGGCGGCAACGGCACCCACAAGACCGCGAATATGCTCTCCGAGGAGGGGCTGAACGTTATCGGTCTGCCCAAGACCATCGACAACGACATCTTCGGCACGGACGTTACATTCGGCTTCCACACCGCCGTTGACATCGGCACGGAGGTCATCGACCGTATCCATACCACGGCAAACTCGCACAGCCGCATAATGGTCATCGAAATAATGGGTAACAAGGCGGGCTGGCTCACGCTGTACAGCGGACTTGCGGGCGGCGCGGACATCATTCTCCTGCCCGAAATCCCCTATAACATCGAAAAGGTAGCCGCCGCCTGCAAGAGGCGCGCCGACTCCGGCAAGGCGTTCTCTATCCTCGCGGTGGCAGAGGGCTGCTTCGACGTCGAGGAGGCAAAGCTCAAGAAAAAGGAGCGCGCAAAGGCTCGCGCGGAACGCGGCGAAACCACCGCAACGGCGCGTATCGCAAGGGATATTCAGGCAATGACGGGGCTTGAAACAAGGACGGTCGTTCCCGGGCATATCCTCCGCGGCGGCAGCCCCTCCGCATATGACCGCATTCTCGCAACGCAGTTCGGCGCGCACGCCGCGCAGCTGCTCAAGCAGGAGAAATTCGGCTTCACGGTAGCAATGGTTGACGGCAAGATAACCGAAAACCCGCTCGGCGATGTTGCCATGAAAACAAAGTTCGTCCCCGCCGACTGCAAAATGGTCAAGACCGCAAAGGATATCGGTATTTCGTTCGGTGATTGACAATTTCC
>JBJFHP010000196.1:0-2055 GCA_051893715.1 Oscillospiraceae bacterium | reverse complement strand
GAATTTCCTTATGTCAATAGCAAGCATAGGCGCAATGATAGTCGGCGAGTATGACGAGGGCTGCGCGGTGCTGCTGCTTTATCAGGTAGGCGAGCTGTTCCAGTCGGTCGCGGTGGGAAAATCAAGGAAGTCTATCAGCGATATGATGGATATTAACCCCGAATACGCAAATCTCGAGCGTGACGGCGGGCTTGTCCGCGTTGAACCCGACGAGGTATCCGCGGGCGATATCATTGTAATAAAGCCCGGCGAGCGTATCCCTCTTGACGGCGAGGTAATATCCGGCTCGAGCGCGCTCAACACCGCCGCGCTGACCGGCGAAAGCGCGCCGCGCGACGTCACTGTCGGGGACGAGGTGATAAGCGGCTGTATCAATACCGACGGGCTGTTAAGGATAAAGGTCAGCCGCCCCTATTCCGATTCGACCGTCGCGAAAATACTCGAGCTTGTCGAAAATTCAAGCGAAAACAAGGCGAAAACCGAGAATTTCATAACCCGCTTCGCGAGAGTATACACCCCTGTCGTGGTTATCGGCGCGGTATTGCTGGCGGTTGTGCCGTCGCTTTTCACGGGTGACTGGGCGGGCTGGATATATAAGGCGCTCACGTTCCTTGTCGTGAGCTGTCCCTGTGCGCTGGTCATTTCGGTGCCGCTGTCCTATTTCGGCGGTATCGGCGGCGCTTCAAAATGCGGTATCATGGTAAAGGGCGCAAATTATCTCGAGGCGCTCTCCCGTGCGCAGACCTACGTTTTTGACAAGACGGGAACTATCACCAAGGGCAGCTTCGCAGTGTCGGAAATACACCCCGCAAGCGGCGTGACCGAAAACGCCCTGCTTGAAATGTGCGCGGCGGCGGAAAGCGGCTCCAACCACCCGATAGCGCTGTCGATAGTCAACGCGGCGAAGCAGCGCGGCATTAACCCCGCGGCGGAAAACGCACAGGAGCTTGCGGGCTTTGGCGTTAATGCGGTAGTCGGCGGGAGAAAGGTATCTGTCGGCAACGCGCGGTTCATGAAGAAGCTTGGCGCGGACTGCCCCGAAACGGAGAGCGGCGGAACGCTCGTTCACTGCGCGGCGGACGGCGCATATGCGGGATATATCGTTATTTCGGACGAGATAAAGGACGGCGCGGGGTCTGCAATTGCGGGGCTTAAAAAGCTCGGCGCGGCAAAGACGGTAATGCTGACGGGCGACAGAAAGGCGACGGGCGAGGCTGTCGCGGCGGCGGTTGGTATTGACGAATGTCACACCGAGTTACTCCCCGACGGCAAGGTCGCGCTTGTGGAAAAGCTGTATTCCGAGAAACCCGAAAACAGCACGCTTGTTTTCGTGGGCGACGGCATGAACGACGCGCCCGCGCTCGCGAGGGCTGACGTCGGGATAGCGATGGGCGCGCTCGGAAGCGGCGCGGCGATCGAGGCTGCGGATATCGTTCTGATGAACGACAGGATAGAAAATCTCCCCGCGGCGGTAAAAATAGCGCGGAAAACACACGCTATCGTTATGGAGAACATTATTTTCGCAATAACGGTCAAGGTGCTGATAATGGCGCTTACGGCTGTCGGCATAGGCAATATGTGGGCGGCGGTGTTTGCGGACGTAGGCGTTGCGGTTATCGCGATATTCAACGCAATGCGCGCGATGAATATTCGCCGCGCACAATAATATTTATGCCCCCGTTCGCCTGTTCGGGGGCAGTTCTTGTGATAAGTGATAAAATTTTCAAAAAAATTTAAAAAAATTTTCCGAAAACACTAAAGTTCAGAAAATCCCTGCCGATATAATAGATGTGACGGCTGAAAAGCCAATGGGAACGGGAAATCTCCCCGACCCGCAGTTTCTTTAGTGCACACAAAGGAACAACACCATTTAACTCAGTGCCCCCAGGAATGATTCCGAAGCGGGGCGAACAAATTCAAGGAGGATTATACTATGGGAATGGTAGTACAGCACAACTTAAACGCGATGTCCGCGTACAACAAGCTCAATTCTAACGTAACAGGTCTGAAGAAGTCTTCTGAAAAGCTTTCTTCCGGTTACAGAATCAACCGCGC
>JBJFHP010000195.1:17557-37308 GCA_051893715.1 Oscillospiraceae bacterium | reverse complement strand
GCGCAAAACTTGCATATTGCACAAAATCGACTTGACGGGCGTCAGCCCGCCTGCGCCGCTTTTGTACAAACTGCCAGTTTGGTGCAAAACATTTGTTTCTGCGTCATGTGAAAAGTTATATGTTGCACCAAACTGAAAATCTGCGGCGCAATCGAACGACAATAATTATGCGGTGTTGCCTTTATCTCCGCGTAGTCGCGGGAATTTTCGTCGATTATCCTGTCAATTCCGCCGAGCGCGCGGACGACGCTTTCAAGCTCGCCCCTGCCCATTCCCTTTGACAGAATATCTATATATTGGTATTTTATGCCGCGTTCCTTGAAATAACGCTCCGCTTTCTTGGTGTCAAAGCATTTTGACTTCCCGAAAATCTGTATGTTCAAGATATTTCCTCCCCGAAAACATATCTGCGTATCGTTTTTGTAACGCCGCAGTCGTTGTTGCCCGGCGCAATGAAGCGGCAGAGCTTTTTCACGTCCTCGTGGCCGTTTTCCATGCAGAAGCTCCAGTCCGCCGCCTTGAGCATTTCAACGTCGTTGAAATAATCGCCGAACGCCATTGTTTCCTCCCGCGTCACTCCGAGCGCGTTCTGGAGCGCGGTCAGCGCTTTCCCCTTACTTACTCCCGAAGCCATAACGTCCATCCAGATAGGCCCGCTGACCTGCACGTTGAGCCTGTCGCCGAATATCTTGTCAAGCTCGGGCTTGCCGCGGTTCATTGTCCCCTGAATATCGCAGACGGCGAGCTTGTATATCGTTTCGTGA
The DNA here is from genome assembly GCA_051893715.1 of Oscillospiraceae bacterium. Lineage (GTDB taxonomy): Bacteria > Bacillota > Clostridia > Oscillospirales > Ruminococcaceae > CAG-115. The sequence goes on along the minus strand of JBJFHP010000195.1, from coordinate 36,544 downwards.
ATGCCGAGAAAGTCGTCTGTTTCGATGTGGCGGCGGTAGTATTTCTGAATTTCGGCGGTGAATGTTCCCGTGTCCTTTTTGTGGTAAGTCCCGCTTTCGGCGCAGACGAGCAGCTTCAGACCGCCTATCCTCTCGCAGGCGTCGAGAAGCTCCTCATAGGTTGCCCTGTCGAGCGGGGTCACGCTCACGGGCTTTCCCTTATGCATGACGCAGGCTCCGTTGTCGCAGATGAAGTCTATCCTGTCACGGTATTCCTCGGGGAAAAGGTGATCCAGCGCGAGGTATGTACGCCCGCTTGACACCGCGAAATTTATCCCGCGCCGTTCCAGCCCGTCGATGACCTCAAGAAAATCCTCGGGCAGCTGCTTGCTGTCATTGAGCAGCGTCCCGTCCATATCGCTTGCGATAAGCTTTATCATTTTGTGTTCCTCTCTTTGTTCCGGGGCGAGCGCTAGTTAAGCAGCCCCTTGTTTTCTTTATATAGTATTTCCTCGTCGTAAAGCCCCTTGTCATAGTGCTTCATTGCGGCGCAGAGATCCGCGAAAATATCGTCGGGGATACCCTCCTCCCGAGCCATCTTCTCTATCGCGGAAACAAAATGCTTGCGCATATACTGGCTGTCCCTTAGCGAAACGGGCATTCTGACGCGCCCGCCCGTATCAACATTCGTGAGATTATGTATGTCGTAGTCAAGCAGGCGCATTATGTTGCTGATACTGTCCCCGCCTGCGTTTCTGAATATAAGGCGGTGGTAAAATGCCGCGCGGCACAGCGCAGACATATCAAATTCTTTCGGGAGCGCCTCGTAAACCGACATGAGGGTGAATAAGAAATCCTCAATGCTTGCATATTTGCCGGTTGCGCCCATGCATAGCGTGAGGCTGTCCACCGAAGCCATGGAGAGCTTTATTGCGCTGTCCAGCGCGCATTTGTTGTCGTTCAGCGGGCAGACGTCTATCGGGACGGGCACGGTGTTTTTCAGCCTGTGGACAAGCCGCGAAGCCTCTCGGGGCGTCATCAGGTCGCAGGGCCCGCGCAGGCAGACCTCGCTTATCGTGCCGTCTATCTGCGACTGCGCGAGGTAAAACAGCTTGTTCGAAAGCGTGTTGACCCCGGGAATTTCTAGTATAACGGGCTGTTCGGTGCGAATGCGCTTTTTCATATTGTTCAGCGTGACTAGGATATAGTTGAAGTCAAAAACCTCGGCGAGCTCCGCGAACATCGGGTTGAACATTCGGAAAATATAGCCGATATTTTCGGGCAGCTCCGTCATTTTCATGACTGTCCTGAAATCTATTTCAACGTATCTTACACCCGCGTCGGCGAGCGCGGAGATATAGTTATATATGTGCTTTGGGTCAGCCTTGTCGTGCAAGGCAAAGGCGCACAGGCTGTTGTCGGTGATAACTGTTTTCATTATAAACTTCCTGTTCCTGAATTATTCGGTTTCACAATACATTATAGCATATTCCGCCGCGGTTATCAAGTGGAAAGTTATGAAGCGCCGCATTCTCAATAAAAGGTCATTCCGAAAGTCAAAAACCGCCCGAAAGGGCGGCGCGATAATTATGGTTGATATGGTTCAATCGCTCTCGGCGGGACGACAATGACCTTACGCTGCTTTTTCTGCGCGTATTCAACGGTGTATTGAGTGCCGCCGCTTTTTCCGTCATAGACGGCGAGCAGCAGGTCGCAGAGATCGACAAGGCGGCGGTTGCGCTCGAACATACATTCCCTTGTGTAGACGCGGCTGACGCAGATAACGTCGCTGCACTGCGCGAGTACCGAACGGTAAAGCGCCTTGTCGGCGGCGTTCCACTTCTCGTCCTGATCGGGGCAGGGGATAACGGCGGTGAGGGTTATTTCGGGGCGCAGCTTTTTAAGCTCAAGCACCGCCTGCGCGCACCATATATCAACTCCGAGCGCCATGCCCGAATAAAACTGCGAAGCGCCGCTGTATATCAGCTTTTCGATATTGCTGCGCAGCCTTTGTTTCAGGTCAAGGCAGAGGGGGTCGTTTTCGCCCCTGAAACCGAGCTTTGACGGGCGGTATCCCGTGAATGACACCTTATACATTGCCGTCACCTCTGTGATTTTTTCGGTATGCGAGATAGCTGTCAAGGATAACTGCCGCCGCCGCCGCGTCCAGCACCTCCTTACGCTTCTTCCCGCGCTTGTTGACGTCGTTCATGTAGCCTATCGCCGTGACCGTCGAGGAGCGCTCGTCCCACATCACGACCCCGACCTCGACAAGAGCGCGCAGCTTGTCCGCGAAAAGGCAGCATTTCTCCGAACGGGGACCATATGTGCCGTTCATGTTTATCGGATTTCCCACCACGATAAGCTCCGCCTTGTTAAGCCTTGCCTGCTCGGCGACGGCGGAAATGCAGCGCTCGAAATCCTTTTCGTTTATCGTCAGAAGCGGCGACGCGAGTATCTCGCTCTTGTCGCACATCGCAAGACCCGTCCTGCTGTCGCCGTAGTCGACTGCCATTATTTTCATGATTTTTCTCCCTTTGTTCAGCTGATAACATTATTATAACATATCTTTCATGATTTGTAAAGCACAAGCTGTCACATTTTTTATCGGAGCGGTCAGTTGAGCAGCAGTCTTTCATCGCAGTATTCGCAGATGAGGAAGTCGCCGAACTTTCTGAATTTCGCGGGGAGATATTTTTCCGTGTGCGTTACGCAGCGCGGGTTGGTGCAGCATACGTCGGTTCTTGTAACGCCGGTGAACAGCGGCTTTGAGCGCGGCGCGTTGTTGAGTATCGTGAGGATAAGCGCCATGCGGACGTACATACCGTTGTGCGCCTGCCTGAAATATGCGGCGCGGGGGTCGTCGTCAACGGCGACCTCTATCTCGTTCACCCTCGGCAGCGGATGCATGACTATCATGTCCTTCTTCGCAAACTGCATCTTGTCCTTTGTGAGGCAGTAGATGTCGCGCTGACGGAGGTATTCCTCGTTGCTGTCAAAGCGCTCGCGCTGGATACGCGTCATATAAAGCATATCGAGCTGCGGGAGCACCTCGTCTATCGTCGTTACCTCGGTAAATTCGCAGCCCCTCGCGACAAGCACGTCCTTTATGTAGCCGGGCAGCGCGAGCGACGGCGTGGAGATAAGTATGAATTTATTCCCTCGGTAGCAGGAGAGCGCCTTGAGGAGCGTGTGCACCGTTCTCCCGTTCTTGAGGTCGCCGCACAGCCCTATCGTTAACCCGTCAAGCCGCCCCAGCTCCAGCTTCAGGGTGAGCAGGTCGGTGAGCGTCTGCGTCGGGTGGAGGTGACCGCCGTCGCCCGCGTTTATTACGGGGCAGTCCGCGCACAGCGCCGCGGCTTTCGCGGAGCCCTCCTGCGAATGGCGCATGACAAGAATGTCTGAATAGGTGCTGACTATTTTAATGGTGTCCTTGAGATTTTCGCCCTTGGAAACGGAGGAATTGCCGGGGTTGTCGAAGCCGATTATGCTTCCGCCTAGGCGAATCATTGCCGCCTGAAAGCTCATCTGCGTGCGGGTGGACGGCTCGTAGAAAAGCGTTGCCATTATTTTCCCCCTGCATTTGTCGGAGTAGCCCTCGGGTCTGCGCTTGATGTCCTGCGCAAGGCTGATTATAGCGTTCCACTGCGATACCGACTCGTCGTCCATGTCGATGAAGTGATTGAAATTACGGTTCAAATATGTCACCTGTCCTTTTTATTTCTGTTAAAATAATTATAACAGAAGTCATGTCGGATTTCAATAGCTTTTGAGAAAAAAACGGCTTGAAGAACGCCGCCTTTCATGCTATAATTATATAATGTCAATGGTCGGACAAATCGTATCTTTTCGGGGAGAAATTTATGCTTGAACAGTATCGCTATTTTTATGAGAAATACCGCGGGGAGCGCAGCGCGGAGCTTGCCGCCGCGTTTGATATCACGCCCTGCGGGATAAGCGTCGTTTATTATGATATTGCCCTTTCGGCGAGATACGCACGCGCCGTGCTCGCCTGCGAAAGGGTGACCGCCGATAAAGTGCTCGGGCAGCTGACGCGGCTGCTTTCGGTGTCAATGCAGCGGTTCGGCATTCCCGCGCGGGCGATAAAGTCGGTCGGCGCGGCGGCGGGAACGCATATCACCGCGCTGCTGGAGTCGGCGCTTGACCCTGTGGAGCTGCGGCTTGCGCCCGAAACGGAAATTTACGTCCTGCCGTATATTTCCGCGGCAATAGGCGGCAGGTTCACGGCTTCGCTGCTGACGCTGCCCGAGGGCGGTTTTGCGGCGGCGGATATAGGCGAATCGGTCTGCATTGCGGTTAAATCGGGCGGAGGGCTTAAATGCGCGGCGTTCCCGCTTGCGGGGGCGTTCGACTGCTCGGCGCTGACGTTCGGTATGCCCGCGGAAAACGGCGCGATATTGTCCGTTTACAGCGGCGAGGAAGGGCTTTGTTACAGCGTATGCGGGGATATTGACGCGGCGGGGATAGCGCCCTGCGCGGCAGCCGAGGCGGCTGTGCTCATGCTTGACCGAGGGACGCTTGACAGCTTCGGGATACTCACCGACCGCGACAAATTCACCATAGGCGAGGAGCTGTTCCTCACGCAGGAGGATATAAGGGTGCTCCAGACCGACAAGGCGCGCTGCGCCGCCGCGCTGGAGCTTATGCTCGGGGAAGCGGAGCCGTCGGCGCGGACGTTCCTTTCGGGGGAGCCGTTCGCGGAGGGCGGGCTGAAAGCGCTGCTGAAGCTCGGGGCGGTGCCGGGGGAGTACGCGGGAGCGGCTTTCTGCCGCAATTCGGTCGAGCAGGGCGTAATAAATTATATTGTCGGCGGGAAATACCGCAGCGCCGCGCAGGAGCTTGTTATGTCCGCGCAGGATATTACCGAGCGGCTTCTGCCCGAATTTGACGAATTATACATAAAAAATCTCGAGTTCGGGGAGAATTTGTAAATAAAGTTTCAAAAAAGCCCTTGATTTTTTTTCGCAATGGTGTTATAATATTAAAGCATTTAGTATCCGCTTGGTATAACTATGCCTAAATACGGGTGATATCAAGCGTGTGTTAATGCGCGGCGAAAGCCACACATTATACCGGATAGTCCGCTGAAATAAAGGGGAGCACCCCTTGGCGAAAGTGCCCGAAGAACTCGGTTTCAAGAATATCCGCAAAGTCTAGGAGGAAAAAATGGACGCATTAAAAATCATCGAGCAGAGCAGCATGAAGGCAGAAGCTCCCGCAATCGAGATCGGTGACCTCGTAAAGGTTTCCGTTCGCATCAAGGAAGGCGACAAGAGCCGTATCCAGATGTTCGAGGGCACTGTTATCGCCAAGAAGCACGGCGGTATCAACGAGACCTTCACCGTAAGACGTGTAGCGCACGGCTGCGGCGTTGAGAGAGTTTTCCCGCTTCACAGCCCGTCTGTTGAAAAGGTCGAGGTAGTAAGAAACGGTAAGGTTCGCAGAGCTAAGCTGTACTACCTGCGCGACAGAGTTGGTAAGGCTGCCAAGGTTAAGTCCAAGGTTTGATTTTTCAGACCGACCTCATTCATGCAACGCTCCGCTTCGGCGGGGCTTAGCGTGAATATGCTGAGAAAGAGTGTGTGCAATGGCAAAGAACAACGATCTTTATGAAAAGGTCACAGAAAAGGCTAATGAGATAAGCGAGAGGGCTTCAAGGCCTTACGCAGACGCGCTTGACTGGGCGGTGAGCCTTGTCTATGCGGTGTTGTTCGTGCTTGCACTTAACCTGTTTGTATTCCGCTCGATCACCGTTGACGGTCCTTCTATGAACAACACGCTTCAGGATCAGGACAAGGTGATCACTACTAATTTCTTCTATACGCCGAATTACGGCGACATTGTCGTATTGCAGGCGGATAAGCTCCGCAATCAGAATACGGGTCTGTACGGAGAGCCGATCATCAAGCGCGTTATAGGTCTTGCGGGCGACACGATACGCTTCGACTTCGACAAGGGCGAGGTGTACCGCAACGGAGAGCTCCTTTCCGAGGACTACATCGCGCAGCCGACAACGCTTGCGCAGTACTGCGAGAGCGGCGTTGACTATGTTGTCCCCGAAAACTGCGTTTTCGTAATGGGCGACAACAGAAACAGATCGCGCGACAGCCGCGACCTTCCGTCAGTAGGCTTTGTCGATACCGATTTAATAATGGGCAAGGCGTTCGTCAGGGTCTACCCGTTCGACAGTATAGGACTATTATGAGCGAAGTTGGAAATATTCAGTGGTTCCCCGGGCATATGACCAAAACGAGGCGGCTTATCGAGGCTGACCTCAAAATGGTGGACGCCGTGGTGGAAATCACCGACGCGAGGATACCCGAAAGCAGCAGAAATCCCATTCTGGACGAGCTGATAAAGGATAAGCCCCGCATTATGATAATGAACAAGTGCGACTACGCCGACGACAACGCAACGGCGGCGTGGCGCAGATATTATTCCGAAAAGGGAATAACCGTCATCACCTGCGACTGCCGCAGCGGAAAGGGTATCAACCGCTTCCTGCCGACGGTAAAAACGCTGCTTAATGACCTTATCGAGCGCAGAAAATCGCGCGGAATGATAGGAAAGGCGTTAAGGCTGATGGTTGTCGGTATCCCGAATGTCGGAAAATCCTCGTTTATCAACCGCATGGCGAAAACGAAGAAAACCAAGGTCGGCGACAAGCCGGGCGTTACCCGCGGCAAGCAATGGGTGTCCATTGATAAGGACGTCGAGCTGCTGGATATGCCGGGCATACTCTGGCCGAAGTTCGACGATCAGACCGCGGCACAGCGGCTTGCGTTCACGGGCGCGATAAAGGACGACGTTATGGATTCCGAGGCGCTTGCGAGGGCGCTCGGGGAGCTTTTGTTAAAGGATTATCCCGAGCTTATCAAGGCAAGATACAAGATAAGCGGCGAGGGCGACGTCCTCACCGAGATAGCAAGGGCGCGCGGTATGCTCGTATCGGGCGGCGAGCCGGATACGGAACGCGCCGCGGCGGCGCTTCTCGACGAATACAGGGGTGGGAAGATTGGCAGAATTACTCTCGAAACACCATAAAAGCGAGGAGCAGCAGCTGAAGCTTGACGGTGTGCCCGACGATATTTCGCTGAGGGAGTTCGACAGCCGTGTTGCGGAGGTCTACGGCTCCGTATGCGGTATCGACGAGGCGGGGAGAGGTCCCATGGCGGGCGCCGTGTACGCGGCGGCAGTCATTCTTGACCCCGAAAACCCGATAGACGGGCTGAACGACAGCAAGAAGCTGACCGAGAAAAAGCGCGAAATGCTCTTTGACGAGATAATCGCCAAGGCAAAGGCGTTCTGCGTTGCATATGCGACGGTCGAGGAGATAGAAAGCACCGATATTCTGTCCGCGGATCTTCTCGCAATGAAGCGCGCTTACGAGGGGCTTCGCGAAAAGGCGGGCATGATAATCGTCGACGGCGACGTGCTCCCCGATATCGACGGGGAGATACGGGCGCTGAAAAAGGGCGACGCGCGAAGCGAGGCTGTCGCGGCGGCGTCAATTCTCGCAAAGGTATCGCGTGACCGCTATATGAAGGAGCAGGCGCTGCTTTATCCGCAGTACGGCTTCGAAAAGCATAAGGGCTACGGCACCAAGGCACACATGGCAGCCGTGGATACATATGGATTGTGCCCGATACACCGCGCTTCGTTTTTCAAGAAGCATTTCGAAAAAAATGGACAGAAGTGAAAAGGGCAGGCTCGGCGAGGACGCGGTCTGCGAGCTGCTGGAGCGGCGCGGACACCGCATTGTTGAGCGGAATTACCGCAGAAGATCCGGTGAGATAGACATTATATCCGCGATAGATGGGTTTATAGTGTTCACCGAGGTCAAGACAAGAAAATTCGGCGGCATGATGTCGGGGATAGAAGCGGTGGATATCCGCAAGCAGAAAAAGATCATTCTGACATCTGACGCTTACCTTACGGAGCATGATATCGCGCTTCAGCCGAGATATGATGTTGCCGAGGTGACAATAACGCGGGGAGAGCTTCCGCGGGTGGTGCGCATTGACATTTCCGAGGGCGCATTCACCGCCGACGGTGTTTACACCGTGAACTGAACCGCATGAAAGGACGACTGGATTATGAATTACAGGAGCACGAGAAATTCCTCTCTTAAAGTGACTTCCGCGCACGCGATCACAAAGGGGCTTTCCGACGAGGGCGGTCTTTACGTCCCCGAGAGCATTCCTGCGCTTTCCGAGGCGGAAATTCTTTCGCTGTGCGACAAGAGCTACGCCGACCGCGCATACGAGGTGTTCAGCAGGCTGCTGACCGATTTCACCCCCGAGGAGATAAGACACTGCGTTGACAGCGCGTACAACGACAAGAACTTCGACTCCGACAATATCGCGGAGATATCGCTGCTCGTTCCGGGGACATATGTCCTCGAGCTGTGGCACGGTCCCACCTGCGCGTTCAAGGATATGGCGCTCCAGATACTGCCGTACCTGCTTACTACCTCCGCAAAAAAGACGGTTGACGGCAAGCAGATAGCGATACTCGTTGCGACGTCGGGCGACACCGGCAAGGCGGCTCTCGAGGGCTTCAAGGACGTTGACGGCACGTCGATAAGCGTATTCTACCCCGAGGACGGCGTGTCCCGTATGCAGAAGCGCCAGATGACCACGCAGGAGGGCAATAACGTCAACGTCTGCGCTATCAAGGGCAACTTCGACGACTGCCAGAACGGCGTCAAGCAGATATTCACCGACAAGGACATCGCAGACAGGCTTGCGAAGAACAACATTCTCCTTTCCAGCGCGAACTCCATTAACTGGGGCAGACTTGCGCCGCAGATAGTTTACTACGTTTCCACCTACGCGGAGCTGGTAAAGAACAAGGAGATAGAGTTCGGCGAGAAGATAAACATTGTTGTCCCCACGGGCAACTTCGGCAATATCCTTGCCGCATACTACGCGAAGCTCATGGGTATCCCCGTGAACAAGCTCATCTGCGCCTCCAACAGCAACAACGTCCTCACCGATTTCATCAACACGGGCGTTTACGACAGGAACAGGAAGTTCTACACAACTGTTTCCCCGTCTATGGATATACTTATTTCCTCCAACCTCGAGCGCCTGCTGTATCACCTCACGGGTGAGAACGACGCGGTTATCCGCGACTGGTTCGGCAAGCTCAAGGAAACGGGACGCTACGAGGTTTCCGACGACGTTAAGGCGAAGATATCCGAGCTGTTCTATGCGGGCTGCTGCTCCGACGACGAAACAAAGGCGGAGATAAAGTCCACATTCGAGAATTACTCCTACCTGCTGGATACCCACACCGCCGTTGCGGCAAAGGTTTATGAGGATTACAAGAAGGCTACCGGCGACACCACAAAGACCGTTATCGCTTCCACCGCGAACCCCTACAAGTTCAGCGGCGCGGTTTACGAGGCTATCGGCGGCAATATTGACACCGACGACGAGTTCGAGATAATCGACCGTCTTGAAAAGGCAACTTCCACAAAGATGCCTGCTCCTCTCGCTGCAACGCGCACAAAGGCGGTAAGATTTACAGGCTCCGTCGAGAAGCAGGATATGAGCGAGGTAGTTCTCGGTTTTCTCAAGTCTTAATCCAAAGAGGGAGGCTGACCGTGCTTTACACAATTGGCGACCTTCATCTTTCACTGGGCTGCGATAAGCCGATGGACATTTTCTCGGGCTGGACGAATTACCTCGAACGGCTCGAACAGAACTGGAACAGCAAGGTGACCGACGACGACACGGTGGTGCTGCTCGGCGACCATTCATGGGCGCTGAAGCTTGAGGACAGCTACAAGGACCTTGAGTTTATCCATTCCCGCCTGCGCGGAAAAAAGATACTCGTCAAGGGCAATCATGACCTGTGGTGGTCAACGGCGAACAAGATAAACTGCTTCGTCAGGGATAACGGCTTCGATTCCGTAAGCTTCCTTTTCAATAACGCGTTCCTTGTCGAGGGAGTGTCGGTATGCGGCACGCGCGGGTGGATCCGCGAGAACGGCGAGCCTGCGGACGCAAAGGTGCTGAACAGGGAAGCGGGGCGGCTGGAAATGTCCCTTAAAGAGGGCGTTAAGCTCGGCGGCGAATTGGTTGCCTTTATCCACTATCCGCCCATTTACGGCACGGAAGAAAATGTGTACATCACGGAGATACTCCATAAATATAATGTAAAGCGCTGCTATTACGCGCACCTCCACGGCGCGAGCATTCGCGGCGCGCTGAACGGCGAACGCGCGGGGATACAGTACAAGCTGGTTTCCGCCGACAGCGTCGGATTTGACCCCGTTAAAATTGATCAGAGCATGACCTCTGAATAAGGGCGATTTACAGCCCGCCTTGCGCAGGCTGAACCGTCCTGAAAATTTCAATATAATTTGTCCCTACGGACAAGGAAGGAACATCAAAAATGGAAATTATTTCTCAGAACAAGACAGCAGTCAATACCACGGCTATCGAATTCAAGTTCTCCGCAGAGGAGTTTGAGGCTGCGATCAACGCGGCTTACAACAAGGCAAAGGGCAAGATCACCGTTCCCGGCTTCCGCAAGGGCAAGGCTCCCCGCAAGATCATCGAAAAGACCTACGGCGAGGGCGTATTCTTTGAGGACGCAGTAAACTCCCTTTACAACTCCAACATTGCAAAGCTCGTTGAAGAAACCAAGCTCGAGGTAGTTGACATTGAGAACACAGAGGTCACCGAGGTAAGCAAGGAGAACGGCGTTTCCTTCAAGGCTGACATCATCACCAAGCCCGAGGTAGAAATTTCCGAATACAAGGGATTAGAGGTCAAGAAAACTGTCAAGACTGTAACCGACGAAACAGTTAACGAGGAGATCGAGAAGATGCGCAAGAGAGCTGCAAGGATCATCTCCGTTGAGGACAGAGCCGTTGAGGACGGCGACACCGCTGTTATCGACTTCGAGGGCTTCCTTGACGGCGTTGCGTTTGAGGGTGGAAAGGGCGACAACTATCCCCTCGAGATCGGCAGCCACACCTTTATCCCCGGCTTCGAGGAGCAGATCATCGGCAAGAATATCGGCGAGGAGTTCGACGTAAACGTTACATTCCCCGAGGATTATCAGGCAGAGAACCTCAAGGGCAAGGCTGTTGTTTTCAAGTGCAGGCTGCACGAGATCAAGGGCAAGGAGCTCCCCGAGCTTGACGACGAGTTCGCAAAGGACGTAAGCGACAAGGACACCCTTGACGAGCTGAAGGCTGACATCAGGGAAAAGCAGGAGAAGAGAAACGCTGAGGAGGCTGACAATGCGGCTGACAACGCGCTTGTAGAGGCTCTTCTGGGCAAGATGACCGCCGAGGTTCCCGAGGTAATGTACGAGCGCCGTATCGACGATATCGCGCGCGAGTGGAGCGCAAGAAACAGGATCGGCGTTGAGGATTACCTCAAGTACACCGGTCTGAACATGGAGCAGTTCCGCGCTAACTTCAAGGAGGTTGCTAAGCGTCAGGTAGACCTGCGTCTTGCCCTTGAAAAGATCGCCGACATCGAGAACGTTGAGGTCAACGACGAGGACGTTGCCAAGGAATACGCGGATATGGCGGAGCAGTACAAGATGGAAGAGGAAAAGGTCAGAGCTGCTATCCCCGAGACCGCTATCAGAAGCGACCTCAGAATTGAAAAGGCTCTTGACGTTGTTAAGAACAGCGCAAAGATCGAAGAAGTTACTGAGTAATTTTTCGGATTTATAAAGTCCGCGCGCAGCTTTGTGCGCGGATTTTGGTTAAGAATGCGGTGGGTTTTTGCCGCAGTTCTCAGAAAGGAGCATTATGGCTTACATTCCTTATGTTGTTGAACAGAGCAGTCACGGCGAGCGTTCCTATGACATTTTTTCCCGCCTGCTGAATGACAGGATAATCCTTCTTCACGACGAGGTAAATTCCGCGACGGCAAGCGTTGTAGTCGCGCAGCTTCTTTATCTTGAAGGTCAGGACCCCGATAAGGACATCTTCCTGTATATCAACAGCCCCGGAGGGTCTGTTTCCGACGGCATGGCTATATATGACACCATGCAGTATATCAAGTGCGACGTATCCACAATATGTATGGGTATGGCGGCGTCAATGGGTGCGTTCCTGCTGTCAAGCGGCGCAAAGGGCAAGAGGATCGCTTTGCCGAACAGCGAGATAATGATCCACCAGCCCCTTATTTCGGGCGGCGGAATTTCGGGTCAGGTGACCGATATCCAGATCCGCACGAATTACCTCCAGAAAACAAAGGAGCGCCTTAACCACATTCTCGCCGACAACACGGGCAAGGACTATGAAACGATCTGCCGCGACACCGAGCGCGACAACTTCATGTCCGCAGAGGAAGCGCTCCGGTACGGCCTTATCGACAAGGTTTACAACAGCAGACAGGAGCTTGACGCCAAGAAGTCCTGACATACACCCATAGGAGGATAAAATTTTATGATGGTTTGCTCCTTTTGCGGGAAGAACGAAAATCAGGTGAGCCGCATTCTGTACGGCATGGCGGGGGACAAGGCTGTTATATGCAGCGAGTGTATCCTCACCTCCTACAATATGCTGGTCGAAAGCGGGGACATCAAGGGCGGAAAGCTCAAGGCGCCTGCCGCGGAGACCTTCGGCGAGGAGGATTTCCTCTCCCGTTCGGGCGAGCTGATAACGCCCGAGGAGATCAAGGCTTACCTTGACGAGTATATTATCGGACAGGAAGAGGCGAAGAAGATCCTCTCCGTGTCCGTTTACAACCACTACAAGAGAACATTCCTCAACGACGGCGACATCGACGATGTTGAGCTTCAGAAGTCCAACGTTCTGCTGCTTGGTCCCACCGGCGTCGGAAAGACCATGCTTGCGCAGTCGCTTGCGAAGCTGCTGAAGGTGCCGTTCGCCATTGCGGACGCGACAACGCTCACGCAGGCGGGCTATGTCGGCGAGGACGTTGAGAACGTGCTTCTGCGCCTTATTCAGGCGGCAGATTATGATATCGAGGCGGCAGAGCGCGGTATCATTTACATTGACGAGATAGATAAGATATCCCGCCGCAGCGAGAACACTTCCATAACAAGAGATGTCAGCGGCGAGGGCGTTCAGCAGGCGCTGCTCAAGATAATCGAGGGCACGGTGTCCAACGTCCCCCCGCAGGGCGGCAGAAAGCACCCCCACCAGGAGTTTATACAGATAAACACGAAGAACATTCTGTTTATCTGCGGCGGCGCGTTCGAGGGCATTGAGAAAATGATCGCGCAGCGCGTTTCGAGCTCCGCGATGGGCTTCGGCGCGGACGTGAAGTCCTCCAAGGACAAGGAAAGCGCAGATATGCTCAAGCAGGTGAGCCAGCAGGATCTTGTAAAGTTCGGAATTATCCCAGAGCTTATCGGCAGACTTCCCGTTGTAACGGCGTTGGACGCGCTTGACGAGGACGCGCTCGTGCGGATACTTGACGAGCCGAAGAACGCGCTCATCAAGCAGTACAAGTACCTGTTCAAGGCTGACGACATCGAGCTCGAGTTTGAGGAGGACGCAAAGCGCGCTATCGCCAAGAAAGCGATACTTAACAACACGGGCGCGCGCGGACTGCGTTCCATTGTTGAAAAGACGCTGCGCGACATCATGTTCACGGCTCCGAGCGACCCTTCGATAAAGAAGGTGACTGTCACCGTCGATTGTGTTGAGGGAACAGGCGAGCCGATAATTGAGCGCGACGGCTCAAAGGCGAAAAAATCTCTTGACAAGACAGAGAAGAAGTCCAAGAAAAAGGCATAATTCACGGCGGCAGGCAACTGCCGCTTTTTTGCAAGGAGAGCAAATGAGCGTTTTTGAGAAAATTTACGAGCAGGTGCGGAAAATCCCGCGGGGTAAAGTCGCGACCTACGGTCAGATAGCAATGCTTGCGGGAAATCCGCGCTGGGCGAGGGCTGTCGGCTACGCGCTTCACAGCAACCCCGACCCCGATGGGATACCCTGCTACCGTGTTGTTAACAGGTTCGGCGGGCTTGCGCCGGCGTTCGCATTCGGCGGCGAAGAACGGCAGGCGGAGCTGCTCCGCGCGGACGGGGTAGAGGTTAGCGCCGACAACACGGTTGACCTTGAAAAGTACCTTTGGGACGGGCTGTGAGAATGGCGCCGAATTGCGGAATTTTGCCGGCAATGATACAATAGCACTTGACACCACGGGTGAAATGTGGTATAATTTTAAAGTACTATTGAAATGCCGGTGTGTTGGAATTGGCAGACGAGGCGGACTCAAAATCCGCTGCCAGCGATGGCGTGCGGGTTCGACCCCCGCCACCGGCACCAGAGTTTTCCGCAACGGAAGTTGCGGAAAACGATCCGATTTTTCTCGAATTGCCCTAATGGCAATTCGATTTTGCTTTTGTGGAACAGATTTACGAGTAGCATAAGATTTACGCAAAATACCGAAAAATCTCGTGGCGCCTTTCTCAAGCGGCAGGCAGATTTTTCCCGCGCGAACAAGCGCGGTGAAACGGGAAAATTGTAAACATTAACAAAAGCAATGCTAGTTGTGTTTTTTTCCCGTTTCGGACACAATTCGATTTTATTTCGCCGACAGCCATCGGCGATTTTGCTTTTGTGGACAGATTTGCGTTGTCCCAAAAAAACGACCGCAAAACCATAAAATCCTCGCGGGCAAGCTGTGCCCGCTCCCAATTCACGCAGTGCCTGGCGGGGCTGTAACACTTGCATTTCCTTTCTCATATATTAAAATGAGCTTAATAACAGCTCGGAAAGGAATGAATATCAATGGGTGTAACGACCTCTAACAAGGAGCTCAGCACCGAAAGCATCAAGTGCGGCGGCTCTTTTAATTTAAGATTATCTCTGGCGGCAGAGCCGGATATAGTGACAAATCCTACGGACATCGTTCTGGTGCTTGACCGCTCCGGAAGCATGGCAGGAAGCCCTCTTGCAAATCTGAAGAGCGGCGCAAAAAGGTTCATTGGGATAATAGATGAAGCCACAGACGGCGAGCATGACGGTCATATCGGCAACGGAAGCCATATCGGTATCGTGAGCTTCGCAAGCACCGCGACGCAGGATACTCAGCTCATCACCTCGGTAGCCGACCTGAATGCGGCGGTAGACGCGCTCACGCCGGCACAGTTCACCAATCACGCCGATGCCTTTGAAAAAGCGATAGAGCTTTTCGACCCCTTGTCGGCAAACGAGAAAGTTATAGTCATGTTTACAGACGGCGTAACGACAGCCGGCGGTGACCCCGACCCTGTCGCTGCCTCCGCGAAGGCGCAGGGGATAATAATATACTGTATAGGGCTTTCGGGCAACGGCGGTCTTGACGAGCAGGCGCTCAATGAATGGGCTTCCGACCCCGACTCCGCTTATGTAGCGATAACTCCCGACGACGAGGAGCTTGACAAGCTTTTTGAAGACCTTGCGCGCAATATCTCCAAGCCCGGCGCAACGGATATCGTTATCACCGACACGGTTTCTCCCTGTTTCAGGATCAAATCGCTGTCTGCGCCGACAAAGGGGACGGCAAGTCTGGTGGACGCAAATTCGCTGCGTTGGAAGATAGATGAGCTGGGTGTATCCAAAAGCGAAGGCGCGGCTCTTGAGTTCACTGTAGAGCATATCGGACCGTGTTCGGGCGATATTGAGGTGAATGAGTCGATAGACTACAACGACGCGGAGCACAACCATGTTGACTTCCCGTCGCCGTTTATCAATGTAGACTGCGGCACAGATGTATTCCCCGAGGAATGCCCCGAGCCGGTGGACGTTGATATCGACGGCTGCGAGGATTCTGTTGAATATGACGCAGGGGAGCTTGGATTGGAGTCGTTGGGGCGCATTCTTCAGCTTTCCGTAACTCTGAAAAATGTCTGCCCGTATAAAAGGGTGGCGCTGGCAGTCATCGTCACCGAGGTGGGATATGACGACATGGAATACAAACGCGGCATGAAAACCATGACTATTCCGGCGCATACCGGCGATTCCTGCCGTGACGTTAAGGTAAGGTGTATAAAATTCGTTCTCCCCGAAGATCTGGACGTGTCCGGAAAAGAAAAGGGTATCTGCAATAAGCGGCGCTTCAAGGCGAGATTTATCGCGCACTATATCGACAACGATTTTGAATGCTGTGATGTGTCGAGTGTTTCGCCCACCATTATCGCGCAATAAGGGAGCTTTGATTAACAGTTTTTCTCCCGCGCTGTAGTCGAGTGCCTCGACACGCATTCAACGCGTTGGGGCGCTTTTGGTTCTGTGGGTTTTCTCCCGCGATAAAATTATTTTCGAATATTATGAAAGCCAAGTGCCCCGACACGCATTCCGCGCGTTGGGGCGCTTTTGGTTCTGTGGGTTTTCTCCCGCATTAAAATTTTTTTCGAATACCATGAAAGTCAAGTGCCCCGACGCGCTGCGCAAATCGGGGCGAGCTTGGTAATTTTGTATATGAAAGCTCAGAACGCGTCCATCAGCGTGCCGATCATTCTGAACGCTTTCGCGGCGGTCATTCTGCGGAAGGAATGTCTGCCGCATAGCGATCTGACCGCAAGAAATGCAAGACTGCCCGCTACAACTCCCGCGACAGCGCTCTTTACACAGCATTCGGTTCTTCTGTTCATAGGTGCAAATCAACTCCTTTTGAAAGTTTATGCAAGTATTATCTGCAAAAATGACAGCAATATGCCTGTGCTTAAATTGGTAAAAACATCATAAAAGCGCTTGAACAAGCGGAATTTCGGACATAAAAGGAAATATTAGTAAAGAAATTTGTGCTGCAAGATAATTTCATTTGTTACCTTTGCATAGCAGGCAGGGGAAATACGGAAAATAATTAGGGCAAATTTACAAAATGCAATTTCTGAAAATAAAAATTGCAAAAATCGCTTGACATTTCACCGAGTATCGGGTATAATAAGACCATAGCAAAGAGGCTGTGACAGATAGATCTCAATGGCGAGGTCTATGGGTCATGGCCTTTTGTGCACAAGAATCAAACGGTTATGAAAGGGGCGGTCTTTTATGGACGCAATTCTGACAATGCTCTCCGAAGCGGCGGTCGATGGGACGGCGGCTGTTCAGGAGGTAGTCGACAAGACGATGTTCAATGTCGGCGACGGTAACGGTATATGGTACCTCATAGGTGCCGCGCTCGTATTCTTCATGCAGTGCGGCTTCGCGATGGTCGAAACAGGTATGACCCGCGCGAAGAACGCCGGCAACATCATCATGAAGAATCTGATGGACTTCTGTATCGGTACGGTTGTTTTCATTCTGTTAGGCTTCGGGCTTATGCTCGGCGAGGACGCGCTCGGCGGTCTTATCGGTCTGCCGACACTCGATATCCTCTCAAACTTCACGGATTTCAACCGCGGCGCCGAATTTTTCTTTAACCTTGTTTTCTGCGCAACGGCTGCAACTATCGTTTCGGGTGCAATGGCAGAGAGAACAAAGTTCATCAGCTACTGCATCTACTCCGGAGTTATCAGCGCGATAATCTACCCGATCGAAGCTCACTGGGTATGGGGCGGCGGCTGGCTCGCACAGCTCGGCTTCATTGATTTCGCGGGTTCTGCGGCTATTCACATGGTCGGCGGTCTGTGCGCGCTTATCGGCGCAAAGATCCTCGGGCCCCGTATCGGCAAGTTCGACAAGGACGGCAAGCCCAAGGCTATCCTCGGTCACTCCATGACGCTCGGCGCTCTCGGCGTATTTATCCTGTGGTTCGGCTGGTACGGCTTCAACGGCGCGGCTGCGACAAATGACGCGTACCTCGCTAACATCTTCCTTACAACAACCGTAGCTCCCGCTGTCGCGACCTGCGTAACACTGGTTTACACATGGCTCAGACACGGCAAGCCCGATGTTTCGATGTGCCTTAACGCTTCGCTTGCGGGACTTGTTGCTATCACGGCTCCCTGCGCGGACGTTGACTGCGTTGGCGCGATCATTATAGGCTTTGTTTCGGGCTTCCTTGTTTGCTTCGGCGTTTGGCTGCTCGATTATGTCCTCAAGATCGACGACCCTGTCGGTGCAGTTGCTGTTCACTTCTTCAACGGCGTCTGGGGCACGATCGCTGTCGGTCTGTTCGCAACAGGCAACGGTCAGGACGGCATCACGGGTCTGTTCTACGGCGGCGGCTTCAACCAGCTCGGCATTCAGCTCCTCGGCGTTGTTGCTATCCTCGCATGGACAGGCGTCACCGCTTTCCTCACATTCATGATCATCAAGAAGACGATCGGTCTGAGAGTTTCCCGCCACGAGGAGATCGTTGGTCTGGACGCAACAGAGCACGGTCTGCCCTCCTCTTATGCTGACTTTATCCCCACAATGCACGTTGAGATGTCCACCTCCGGCAAGGAGAAGGAGGTCGAAACAATGGCAACTCCCGCTGCACCCGCTGCGCCTGCGGAAACTGTTCCTGTTGAATACAAGAAGTACACTCCTTCCGACGGCGTAAAGATGTCCAAGGTGGTTATCATCTGCAAGCAGGAAAAGTTCGACGCTCTCAAGAATGCAATGTCCACCATCGGCATCACCGGCATGACGGTAACCAACGTACTCGGCTGCGGTATGCAGAAGGGCTCTACGGAATACTACCGTGGTGTTCCCGTTGAAACACATCTGCTGCCCAAGGTAAAGACAGAGATCGTTGTATGCAAGGTTCCTGTTGAAACCGTTGTTGAAACAGCGAAGAGCGTTCTCTACACCGGCAAGATCGGCGACGGCAAGATCTTCGTTTACGACGTTGCGGACGTTGTTAAGGTAAGAACCGGCGAAAGCGGCTATGACGCTCTGCAGGACGTAGAGTAATGATTACAGAACAAAAGAAAGTATAAACCTCTCCTGAATACATATCCCCCGACGGTCAAGCTGTCGGGGGATACTGTTTTTGCGGTTTTGGGGCAACGGCTCGGAATAGCGGCGCGGCGGGCTTTTGCCACGTGTGCAACGCCGCAAATTGCTATGGTGTAATTTCGGTCAACGGCTCGGAATTGCCGCGCGGCGGGCTTTTGCCACGT